>JAYWDP010000248.1:0-15280 GCA_043779775.1 Cyclobacteriaceae bacterium | reverse complement strand
GATACTATGCGGTGAAGCGATTAACTACGCCAAATATAGGGGAAGAGTAAATAAGATACCGCTGTCACCAGGAGATTAATAGCACCCAACGTCAGCAGCTCATCCCAACTGACCGAGCGATCCAGTCCATCAATGCAGTTTTTGGTGACCTTAATGGCCAGGAGGAGGATGCCGATGATGACCGGAAAGCTGAGGACCGCCATGACGACACTACTGTTATTTGTTTTGGCAGCGATGCCGGAAAGTAAAGTAAGAGAAGCCGAGAATCCAAACGAAGTAAACAGCATGACAAGACAAAGCAGAAGGCTATCTGCCACTGGATTATTAAGAAAGATGATGAACAAGATAAAACCCGTAAAGGAAAGGAGCGTACATAAAAAAAAGTTATAAAAAATTTTTGACAGAATTATATCGACTGGTCGGGCAATGGAATAATAGTAAATATCCCTTCCCCTTTTTTCAGCGATAAAACTTTTGGCAGCCGAATTGACGGCGGTAAACAAAATTAAGATCCAGAATAATGCACTCCATACACCAGGTGAAATTTGATTTTCATGGAGGCGCAGGGTGAGATAACAGATGAAAACAGTACTGAACAAATAAAGAAGCAGGCCAGAGAAAATAGATTTGTTACGAAACTCAATGCGTACTTCTTTAAGAAATAAGGTGATCAGCGGGTTCAAGTTTAATTCTTCTAAGATCGTGTTCTTTGCCGGACTGCTTTACTCACTATCATGGTAATGGCCATCGCAACCCCAAGAAAAATACCAATGGCTACAGAAATTAGCAAATTGGGCCACGTGGGTCTTTCAAAAACAGTAAACCCTTCAATGATCTGAATGCTGTTGATATTTTCAAGCATATTTTGAAATTCAATTTTCTCCTTCGTGAGATTAATAATATTTCCACTAATTCCCGATGGATCCATCAGGATCACTCCATCTTTGCTGTAGGAGGAGACTACTCCATTCAGGACTTTAGTTTTGAGCAGTTCCAGATCTTTTATTTCAATGTCAAGTCTGGTGATAAGTTGCGTGTAATATTTTTTTTGTTGATCCATCCGCAGCCTGACAAAAGAATTATTCTCCAGATAATTAATGAGTCCGTTGGTTAGCTTTGGCCAGATAGTATTGTCTGAAGTTCTGACTTCCAGCAGGACAACCGTCTCTTCAGCAGATTCTTTCATACCATTTCTTTGTATTTCAAATTTGCGGATGCTTGTGTTTTCAATTTTCACCCGTATTAATTTGCGGGTCTCCTCATTCGATAAATTAAGAGCACCGGCCAGCAGGGGGCTTTGTTCGCTGATTAGTTTTTGTAATTTTTCTATTTGCGTTTTTCCATAAGACTCGGGCATGGTGGAACTGAAGAGCATCCTGCTGGTATATTGATTTGTGGCTGTTTTATAATAGACCAAGCCCAAAGCGATGCCCAGGACCAGGGAAAGAATGATAGTTAAGAAATTTCTCTGAATGGCGTTAAAAACGTTCGCGAGCAATTCCAGCAGATCTAATTCATCGTTGGATGGATTGGCATTCATAGTTTAAATCAGAGTATTCTTCAAAAATAGATACTTTTGCGCAACTCTTAATATTTCCAATGAAAATCGAGAAAAGCATTCTTGTTACCGGTGCAGCGGGATTCATTGGATTCCATTTATGTAAGAGTCTTCTGGCTGCCAAACGAGTGGTATTTGGACTGGATAATCTCAACAATTACTATGATGTTGGGCTTAAACAAAGCCGGCTTCAGATTTTAAATGAGATCCCAGGATTCCATTTTGTGCATGTAGATTTAAAAGACAAACAAGCCCTTGATAAACTGTTTCAAAACAATGACTTTGAGGTTGTCATCAATCTGGCCGCGCAAGCCGGTGTCCGCTATTCCCTGACACATCCTTATGCCTATCTCGACAGTAATCTGACGGGCTTCCTGAATGTATTGGAAGCGTGCCGCAACGTACCTCCCGCTCATTTAATTTATGCGTCGTCCAGTTCGGTGTATGGAGCTAACAAAAAAATGCCATTTTCTGTCCACGATAATGTGGACCATCCCCTGGCACTATATGCAGCTTCAAAAAAAGCCAATGAATTGATGGCCCACGCTTATTCAAATTTATATCAGTTGCCCACGACGGGGCTCCGTTTTTTTACGGTCTACGGACCTTACGGTCGACCGGATATGGCGTTATTTCTTTTCACCAAAGCGATTCTGGAAGGCAAACCAATTGACGTATTTAATTTTGGAAAGATGAAACGCGATTTTACTTATGTGGATGATATCGTGGAGGGGATCGTGAAACTTATTTCCCAGGCACCAGCCGGAAATATAAACTGGAATGCACTTCAGCCGGATCCGGCTTCAAGTTTTGCGCCGTATAGACTCTTTAATATAGGCAACAACAAGCCGGTTGAATTGCTGGGTTTTATAGAAGTTTTGGAGGAGAAGCTTGGAATAAAAGCCATCAAGAATTTATTACCCCTGCAGGATGGAGACGTAGAAGAAACCTATGCCGACATCCAGGATCTGGAAGAGGTGACGGGTTTCAGGCCCTCTACTTCGATTGAGGTGGGAATAGGAAAATTTGTAAACTGGTATCGGGATTACTATAAAATAAAGAAATCATAATGGACAAGGTCGGGATTATTGGATTAGGATATGTGGGCTTGCCCCTTGCAGTAGAGTTTGGCAAGGTCTTGGAGACCGTCGGTTTTGATATTGATAAAAAAAGGATCGATGAACTCATCGGTGGGTATGACAGAACCAGGGAAGTGACAGCGGAGGAATTAAAAGCATCAGGGAAACTCACCTGTTCAATCGACCCAGCGCATCTGAAAGAAGTTAACTACTTTATTGTTACGGTGCCTACTCCGGTAGATGATTTCAAACAGCCGGATTTGCGACCGCTGATCAGCGCCAGCAAAACGGTGGGACAGGTGTTGAAAAAAAATGATACGGTCATTTACGAGTCCACAGTTTATCCCGGCTGCACAGAAGAAATATGTGTTCCGGTTTTGGAACAAGCCAGTGGACTAAAATTTAACCGCGATTTTTTTTGCGGCTATTCGCCGGAAAGAATTAATCCCGGAGATAAGCAACATCGGGTAACCACCATAAAAAAAATAACCAGCGGCAGTACGCCGGAGGTGGCCCTGAAGGTTGATCAACTGTATAAGAAAATTATCAAAGCCGGAACACATAGTGCCTCCTCTATCAAAGTCGCTGAGGCTGCCAAAGTAATTGAGAATTCTCAACGGGACATCAATATTGCTTTTGTTAACGAGCTGGCATTGATTTTTGAGCGCATGGGGATCGATACCCATGAAGTGCTACAGGCGGCTGGCACCAAATGGAATTTTCTTCCTTTCAAACCCGGACTTGTCGGGGGTCATTGTATTGGTGTGGATCCCTATTACCTCACGCATAAGGCGGAAGGCCTTGGCTATCGGCCTGAAGTAATTCTCGCGGGAAGAAGGATCAATGACAACATGGGCACCTATATTGCTAGTCGCATCATTAAGTTAATGGCACAAAATGAGCAACCCATCAAAGGCGGAAAAATTCTGGTATTGGGATTGACCTTTAAAGAAAACTGTCCTGACATTCGAAATAGCAAGGTCGTGGATGTCATTCATGAGTTAAAAAGTTATGGGTGTGAATTGGACATTTACGATCCCCATGCAGATCCGCAGGAGGTGCATCATGAATATAAGCTTACGTTGATCTCGAAACTTGAAAAACATTACCATGCGATTGTGCTGGCGGTGAGTCACGATGAGTTTAAAACTCTTCCGTGGGAAAAAATCCGGACAAACAAAACTGTCGTATTCGATGTGAAGGGCTTTTTGGATAAATCTTTGGTTACAGCCAGGTTATAAATGCAGTCACAAAAAATATTAGTCACCGGGGGCGCCGGATATATTGGGATTCACACCGTTGTTGAACTGGTAAAAGCGGGCCTGGAACCTGTTATTGTCGACGATTTGTCGCGCAGCACCATGCGGTTGATTGAAGGGGCGGAGGAAATCGTTGGAAAGAAGCTTTTGTTCTATAAAATAGATTGCAAAGACGCCGCGCAACTCCGGAAAGTATTTCAGGAAAATAAAGAAATCATCAGTGTGATTCACTTTGCGGCCTTCAAATCCGTGAATGAGTCAGTGCAACAGCCTTTGCTTTATTACCAAAACAACCTGGGTTCTTTGCTGACCTTGTTGGAGATCATGAAGGAGTTTTCGGTCTCCCGATTGATTTTCTCCTCTTCCTGTACCGTATATGGACAACCTGTCATAATTCCGGTGACCGAAACTGCTCCGTTTAAAAGGGCTGAATCAGCCTATGGCGCTACCAAGCAGATGTGTGAACGGATTCTTGAAGACGAGGTCCATGCCAGGCCATCTCTGAAAGTAGTCTCGTTGCGGTATTTTAATCCAATCGGTGCGCACCCTTCCGGTCTTATCGGTGAGTTACCGATCGGCATCCCAGGCAATCTTGTTCCCTTCATCACGCAGGCGGCGATTGGGAAAAGGGAAAAGCTAACAGTGTTTGGCGCTGATTATGACACACCGGATGGAAGTTGCCTGCGGGATTTTATTCACGTCGTTGACCTTGCAGAGGCGCATGTGCGGGCACTGCAAGAATCAGATCACTTACCCAACCAGTTTGAGGCCATCAATCTTGGAACGGGAAGACCCGTCTCTGTTTTGGAATTAGTGAAGACCTTTATAAAAATTTCCGGCACTTCATTGAACTATTCAATCGGTCCGAGACGAGATGGTGATATTGAAAAAGTGTATGCTGATCCGGGAAAGTCTTTTAAGTTATTAAATTGGAAAACCAGGTTCACACTCGAGGAAGCGTTGCGGGATGCCTGGAACTGGGAACAAAAATTAAATCATGCGACCCATTAAGATTGTTGATCTTCATGATCAATACCTCCATATCAAGCAGGAAGTTGACGAAGCCATTCAGCAAGTACTCGACGCGACAGATTTCATTCAGGGAAGTGCCGTCAGGGATTTTGAAAATTCGTTGTCACTCTATATGGACGGAACCCAGGTTATTTCTTGTGGCAACGGCACCGATGCCCTACAAATTGCCATGATGGCGTTGGACTTCAAGCCAGGAGATGAGGTCATCCTTCCTGTTTTTACTTATGTGGCTACGGCAGAGGTAATCGCATTACTCAAGCTCGTTCCGGTCTTTGCGGATGTGGAAGAAAAATCGTTTACCCTTGATATTTCTAAAATTGAGAATCTTATCACCAAAAAGACAGTGGCGATTGTCCCCGTCCACTTATATGGACAGTGTACTGATATGGAGATGCTGCTGGCGCTGGGCAAAAAACATAATCTGCACATCATTGAAGATGTAGCACAGGCGCTGGGGTCTCAATATACTTTCCCAAATGGTACAATGAAGAAAGCCGGAACCATGGGAGTAATCAATTCCACCTCTTTCTTTCCATCCAAGAATCTGGGTGCCTTTGGAGACGGCGGAGCAATTTTTACATCTGACCAGGGGTTGGCAGAAAAATTGAGAATGATCGCCAACCATGGCCAAAAGAAAAAATATTATCACGACCTGATTGGCGTGAACAGCAGACTCGATACGTTGCAGGCGACCATCCTCAACGTCAAACTTTCTTTCCTGAATACCTATGAACAGAAGCGCAGGGCGGTAGCAGATTATTATGACACACACCTTTTGGGTGTTTCATTTTTGAGGACCCCCGAACGGATGAAGTACTCAACGCATGTGTTCCATCAATACACCATTACTACACAAGGGGTTGAAAGGGATGAATTCAAATCCTATTTACAGGGAAAAGGAATTCCTTCCACGGTTTTTTATCCGTTGCCCCTCCACCTGCAGCTAGCCTATAGAAAAGAAGGATTTGGTGTCGGGTCATTTTCGGTTTCTGAAAAATTATCTAATTCGGTACTGTCATTGCCCATCCACACTGAAATGGATGAAGAGCAGTTGTCCTATATTTGCGATTCAATTAAGCGTTTTAGGTAATCCATGAAGGGAACATCTTATTTTGCTCATGAGTCGGCAGTGATTGATCCCGATTGTGAAATTGGGGAAGGAACCAAAATCTGGCATTTCTCCCATATAATGCCTCACTGTAAAATAGGAAAAAACTGTAACATTGGTCAGAATGTGGTGGTGTCACCGGAGGTGGTATTAGGGGATACCGTGAAGGTGCAAAACAATGTTTCTATTTATACGGGCGTGACTTGTGAAGAAGATGTTTTTCTTGGCCCCTCGATGGTATTCACCAATGTCGCCAATCCCAGGAGTGCCGTCAATCGTAAAGGGAGTTATGAAAAGACCCTTGTAAAAAAGGGTGCCTCCATCGGTGCGAATGCCACCATTGTGTGTGGTCATACCATTGGACGATTTGCTTTCATCGGCGCCGGTACCGTCGTTACCAAAGATGTTCCCGACTACGCCCTTGTGGTTGGCAACCCTGGACGGCAGTTGGGTTGGATGAGTGAGTACGGTCATCGGTTGAATTTTGATAAAAATGGTAAAGCCATATGCACAGAAAGCGGAGAGCTGTATGAACTAACAAACGGTCAGGTAAATAAGATATGAAAAACTTTGCGTTGATAGGCGTAGCCGGATTTATTGCTCCCCGTCATTTACAGGCAATCAAGGATACAGGCAATGACCTGGTGGCAGCACTTGATAAATTTGACAGTGTGGGCATCATGGATTCGTATTTTCCTCACGCCGATTTTTTTACAGAATTTGAGCGATTCGATCGGCATCTTGAAAAGCTGAGAAGGCAGGGAAAGAAATTGGATTATGTATCAATCTGTTCTCCCAACTATCTCCATGATTCTCACATCAGGTTTTCTTTGCGCCACCAGGCAGATGCCATCTGTGAGAAACCCCTGGTGCTGAACCCCTGGAACCTTGATTCTCTGGCTGAAATTGAAAAGGAGACCGGGAAAAAAATTTATACGATTTTGCAACTGCGACTGCACCCCGCGATTCAACAGCTAAAAAAGGAAATTGAAGCGGCGCCCAGGGAAAAGCATTTCAATGTTGAACTAAAATACATAACGTCTCGCGGCAATTGGTACCTTCACAGTTGGAAAGGTGATGAATCAAAATCAGGAGGCGTAGCCACTAACATCGGCGTACATTTTTTTGATATGCTGTTGTGGATTTTTGGTAAGGTTAAAGAAAGCAAGGTTGATGTGATGGACCATGATCATGCTGGCGGTACGCTGGAGTTGGAGCGGGCGACGGTACAATGGAGTCTCAGTATCAATGCTGACCACCTTCCTGAAGAGGTAAAGAAGAAGGGCAAGCGTACCTTTCGATCACTGCAAATTGAGGGCAAAGAAATTGAATTCAGCGATGGATTTACGGACCTCCATACTTTGTGCTACCAGCAGATTCTTGCAGGCAATGGATTTGGAATCCAGGATGCCCGGATGTCGATTGAAACGGTGTATCAACTGCGGAAAGCGAGGTAGATTAAAATGAAAATCACCAAGACTCCTTTTGAAGGTCTGATGATCATTGAACCCAGGTTGTTTGAGGATAGTCGTGGGTATTTTTTTGAATCGTACAACAAGGCAGGCTCAGGAATAGAAGTTGAGTTTCTCCAGGATAATCAATCCTGGTCAAAGAAAAATGTTATCAGGGGACTGCATTTCCAGGCCTCACCTTACGCACAGACCAAATTAGTGAGAACGGTAACCGGCCGAATACTTGATGTGGTGGTTGACTTGCGGCAGAGTCAACCCTCATTCAAAAAGACTTTCACGATCGAGCTTTCAGATGAAAATAAGCTCCAGCTTTTAATACCCAGGGGATTTGCTCATGGTTTTTCAGTGTTGAGTGAGTCTGCGGAGGTACATTATAAGTGTGATCAATATTATTACCCCGAATATGAACGTGGCATTTTGTACTGTGATTCTGAATTAAGAATTGACTGGGGAGTAAAGGAGGCGGTAGTATCTGCGAAAGACAACGCCCTGCCCACCTTGGCTCAATCCTCCGGTTTTTTTGATTAGTCTTTATGAAAGACACTGTACCCAGAGGATTTTCACGCAAAATGGTTTTTAAAAGTCCGGTTGCGAATTGAATTTTATGCCAGCTCCCATAGCGTTATTTGTATACAACAGGCCCTGGCATACCGCCAGGACCGTTGAAGCCTTGTCACGCAACAATTTAGCGGAAGAAAGTGACTTGATTATTTTTTCAGATGGCGTCAAAAATGAAAAAACTAAATCTCAAATTGATGAAGTGCGTGCATACATCCGGGGGATCAAAGGATTTAAGTCAGTCAAAATATTCGAGAGTGAAAAAAACAAGGGCCTGGCGCAATCCATCATTGATGGTGTGTCCCTTGTTTTAACAGAGTATGAGGAAATAATTGTATTGGAAGACGATTTGGTCACATCGGTTCATTTTCTTGATTTTATGAACCAGGCATTGACCCTTTATGAGAGGGAAGAGAAGGTGATTTCTATTCACGGGTATGTTTATCCTGTCAAGGAATCACTCCCTGATACTTTTTTTCTGCGAGGTTCGGATTGCTGGGGTTGGGCAACCTGGAAAAGAGGTTGGGCATTGTTTCAAAGCGATGGAACCAAACTCCTGAATGGATTAAAGCAACAAAGACTTTTGAACGAGTTTGATTTTGAAAATTCCTATTCGTACTCAAAAATGTTATCAGATCAGATTGCGGGTAAAAATGATTCATGGGCCGTTCGTTGGTATGCGTCGTCATTTTTGGAGAATCGACTTACGCTTTACCCTGGAATTTCGTTTGTAAGAAATATCGGGCATGACAGCAGTGGCACCCACAGCGGATCTGTCAGGGACTTTGATGTGTCTTTAAACACAGAACCTGTCAAGTTATTAAAGTTGCCTTTGTGGGAAGATTCATTGGCACGTAAAGTGATCGCGAATTATTTGAAGGGAGTTGAAAATTCCATTACGAATAAAACTGTAAGAAAGATAAAGGGACTTATAAAACTAATATGATTTAACGAAACTCTTGAGTCGCAATCTCAGTATCAATTCTTCAATGGAGTTCATCAAACGATATACCGCCAATCCCCTCCTCAGGAATTACTTAAAACTTTTTAGTGTCGACGTCCTGGTAAAAGGTTCCGGAATTATTTTGTTGCCTATTTATCTAAGACTTATGACCCAAGAAGAGTATGGTTTGTATGGCTACCTGGCAGCCATTGTCAGCGCCTTTTCCCTGGTATGTAATCTGGGTATCTATGCGGCTCAAAGCAAGCTGTATCATGACTATCCCTCGGAGCAAAGAGGTACTGTGCTGTTTACATTGAATACCTTGCTCTTTGTTTTTATTGTAGTTCTTCTTTCTGTGATCCTGCTTTTCAATGTAGATTATTTTATTGCTGATTTTCTTTTCAAAGACTCCTTCGAATATGGACAATACAGATCTTCCATATTGTTGGGTACGTTCGTTTCGGTGTACTCCGTAATGCTGGTCAATTATTTTCTCACCAGTGAAGACATCCGGAAAGTCCAGCTTTTCAATCTGGCGCGCGTTATCCTGATCAATGCAATTGTCCTTGGAGTATTGTGGGTGTCCACGGGAGGAGACCATGCATTGTCCCGAATAAAGTATGCTAACATTGTTGAATTCATTATCATCATTGGTTTCGGGGGCTTTTACATCCATAAGATGATTTTGCATTTTGATCGGGCCATAGCGATCAAGGCCCTTTGGATAGGACTTCCCATAATGATTTCGGCTATCCTCGGCATTTTTGTTAACCTCAGTGACCGTTATTTTATTGAGAAGTATGGGACCCTCCGGGATATGTCCATCTATAACCTTGCGTTGACCTTTTCCGGCATTATCCCGTTCATATTTGCTTCATTTCAAAACATTTGGCTACCCCAGTTTCTAAAGGAGAAGAATTCGGAAGTAAACCGCCTTCGTACAAAGAAAATGGTAATCCGTCTTACGATAGGTTTCATTATTATTTCACTCGGTATTGTATTCGCACTTCAAATCATGCTGATGACACATATCATCGACACAAAATATGAGCCCATCATGCCCTTGCTGCCGATTGTTTTGACTACGGCAGTCGTGACCTCCCTGACGAGCATGTACAGTAATCATCTTATTTACATAAACAAATTGTATGTTATCATACTGATTGGTGTACCGGCGGCTATTTTGGGAATTGGAATCAATATCTGGCTGGTTCCTTTGTATGGCATCTACGGTGCCGCAATTGCTTCCTTGTTTGTAAATCTCACATTTCTGGTTTCATATTTCCTCATCACGAGAATATTCTATTCAAGGGGATTGGGCCCTGATCTCCATTAGGCCAATTCAGCATAAGCGCGTTATATTTGCGCCCATTCATGGTTCAATGAGGTATATAAAGGAAATTATCAAGGCAATCCGGGATCGAAAGAGGCTTCTGCCAGTGAAGGAACTAATGGGTCAGTACCAGCGATGGAAATATTATTTGAAAGAAAAAGACGCCCTCAAAAATGCAATTCCCTGGATTACTTTTAAAGCTATTGATTACCTAAACGCTAATCTTAGCAGGGAAATGAAAGTATTTGAGTTTGGGGGAGGTGGATCGACTTTATTTTTCAACAGCAGGGTCGGGGAACTTACAACCGTTGAGCATGACAAGAATTGGTTTGAGGCACTACACGAAGAAATGGAACACAAGGCGAAAGCCCGGTGGCAGGGACTTTTTATAGAACCGCAGGATAAATCCTCCCCGGAGGATTTGGATCCGGCTAACCCCGACGACTATTTTTCCGAAGACCAGGCTTTCAGATCAAAAACCTTTCAAACTTATGCTTGCGCAATAGAGGCCTATCCTGATCAGCATTTTGATCTGGTACTGATCGATGGACGGGCAAGGCCGTCTTGCCTCAAACACAGTCTTGCGAAAGTAAAAATGGGTGGAATGCTCGTTCTTGATAATACCGATCGGGAGTACTACTTGAGACGATTCAACGGAAAAATGAATAACTATCAATTGATTTCAGACCACTTCGGCCCAACGCCTTATATAAGCTGGTTTACGCAAACAAACGTTTGGCGAAGAATAATTTAAACTAAGAGGATTTCAATTGGATAAAAGAACGCAACCATGATTTTAAGACGGTTAGTGAATAGGTAGGGACTACCAGGGATCGATCTGACAAATTACTATGCAAATCAAAGACTTTATCCCTCCCATCGCCTACAGGCTTGCATCGAGGTTACGTCCGAGGCAGTATGGCTGGTTTGGCGATTACTCAACATGGGAGGATGCGGAAAAATACTCAATGGGATATGATTCTACCACAATTCTGAATAAGGTCAAAGATGCCTTGTTGAAAGTTAAAAATGGCGAAGCAGTTTATGAACGCGATTCTGTCATCTTTGATGAGATAGAATACTCCTGGCCTTTGTTGGCAGGATTGATGTGGATAACAGCGCAAAACGAGGGAAGGCTCAGTGTTTTGGATTTTGGAGGATCTTTGGGGAGCACCTATTTTCAAAATAGAACTTTTTTTAAAAATCTTAAGAGGGTTGAATGGAACATTGTAGAACAGGACAATTTTGTAAAAGCAGGAAAAGAAAATTTTCAGTCAGAAGAATTGAAATTTTTCAATTCTATCGAAGAGCTCATGAGCGTTAGCAGGATTCATATAGCCCTTTTATCGTCTGTTCTTCCGTACATTCGATCTCCCTATGAGCTCATTCAGAAAATAATGGATCTTAAAATTGATTTTATCATTTTTGATCGAATGCCGATGCTGGAGGGCGATCAGGATCGCATTACTGTGCAAAAAGTTCTGCCTGAAATATATGTAGCTTCCTATCCGTCCTGGTTTTTCAGTGAGCCAAAGTTTCTTGAATTCATGGGTCGGGAATATAAACTGATCGAACAATTCAAATGTGTTGACAAGGCGAATGTAGATTCAGTATTTAAGGGATATATTTTTAAAATTGGAAATGAAAAATAAAATTAAAGCATATTATAAAAGGCTGAGCTTTTTGCCCAATTTCTTTTCACTGTTTGTCAACCCCTTCTATTTTGCCAGGAAAGGGTTATACCAGGGGATCAAATCGTTTAGCCATCACATCAAGGGAAAGACCCTGGATGTGGGTTGTGGTCAAAAGCCCTATCGAAGTTTATTTCAGGTGAGCGAATACATCGGCATGGATATGAAAGACGCCGGCAATGAAAATGTAAACAATGAAATTGATGTGTACTATGATGGGAAGACTTTTCCATTTGAAGATAAGAGCTTTGACAGCGTGCTGTGCAACCAGGTATTTGAACATGTCTTTAACCCGGAAGAATTCCTGAAGGAAATCAATAGAGTCACGAAACCGGACGGCATGCTTCTCATGACGGTGCCTTTTTTATGGGATGAGCACTCACAACCCTATGATTATGCCAGATACTCTTCGTTTGGATTAAGTCACGTTATTACGAAACATGGATTCGAAATCATGGAATTTAGAAAAAGTGTCAATGATATCCGGGTAATTTTTCAATTGATCAATGCTTATATCTTCAAGAAAACGGTCACCAAAAGCAATTACATTAACTTGTTATTTTCATTGATATTAATGACCCCCTTTAATATTATAGGGGAAGTCTTTTCGTTCGTTTTACCCAGAAATGATGATTTGTACCTGGACAATATTGTTATCGCGAAAAAAGTTAATCATCTTTAATTTGTCTCACGGGTTATCGTTGCAATAACTTTTTATTTTTTTATTTGATATTGCATTTCAATGGATATAATTGAAAAAATACTCGCTCATGAGGAATTAATTAAAAGTCCTCCGGTGCTGATGGATATCGGTGCTTCCGGTGCGTTACATGCGAAATGGAAAAGTATCGCCACGCGTTCTGTTTGCATTGCCTTTGATGCAGATAGCCGGGAAATGGGCTTTGTAGAAAAAAAAAGTGACACGTTTAAAAAACTGATTGTATTTGGTAAAGTAGTCACTGACCAGGCCAGTGAGGAAATCGATTTTTTCCTTACCAAATCACCTTTTTGTTCCAGTTCCCTTGAGCCGGATATTGAAAGACTGAAGGTTTGGTCATTCCAGGATCATTTTCTGATCGAAAAGAAAGTCAAACTGAAAGCCATTCGGCTGACGGAAGCACTTCAGGAGGCCGGTATCGGCACGATCGACTGGTTTAAAACAGATACCCAGGGCACTGACTTGCGTTTGTTCAAAAGCCTTCCGGAGTACATCAGGAGAAAAGTGATCATTGCTGAATTTGAACCCGGAATCATTGATGCCTACAAAGGGGAGGATAAATTATACGAAGTAATGCAGTACATGGACCAGGAGGGTTATTTTATGTCAGGTATTGATGTAAAACAAGCGCAACGCTTGAACCCTGAAGTGGTGAATGGAATGTCAGGACTGCATCGGAGGGCTCTGAATAAAAGTATGACAAAATCCCCAGGCTGGGCGGAGGTTTGTTACATTAATCCGTTAGCCACGGGATCTTTCGACAAAAGGACTTACTTATTGACTTATCTCTTTGCTTTTGTTGAAAAGCAATATGGCTTCGCCATTGAAATCGCAAATTCCGGTTATGCCGCCACCCAGGACCCCTACTTTTTAGAATTAAAGGACAGGGCCATCCGAAAAATCAAACACAACAATCTGGGATGGCCCCGGGCGATGGTGAAAAGAGCCGGTGCAAAATTACTGTCCTATCTCGGATGAATAATTTCTGCACATTATTTGATAGTTATTATTTAAGCCGTGGAATCGCTATGCATGATTCTCTTGCTAAACAGGCTAAGTCTTTTCACCTATATATTTTCCCTTTTGATGACATCGCATACAGGATATTGGCTGAATTAAACCTGGAGCATGTGACTCTTGTAAAAATGTCAGATTTTGAAGACGAAGAACTGCTCCGAATAAAGCCAACCAGGACAAAGGGAGAATACTGCTGGACCTGCACGCCATCTATCATTTTGTACTGCATTAAAAAATATAACCTTCAGGATTGTACTTATCTGGATGCTGATCTTTATTTCTTCTCGGATCCTGCCGTTTTAGTGGATGAACTCGGGGAGGATTCAATTTTGATTACGGAGCACCGATATTCAAAAGAGTATGCCGATGCCATTACCAGCGGCATTTATTGTGTTCAGTTCATCAGTTTTAAAAATAACCGACGCGGTTTGATCGCGCTTAATTGGTGGCGGGAACGCTGCATTGAATGGTGCTATGACAGACTGGAGGACGGAAAATTTGGCGACCAAAAGTACCTGAATGACTGGACTGCCCGATTTGAGGGGGTGCATATTCTGCAAAATCTGGGCGGCGGCGTTGCCCCTTGGAATGTACAACAATACAAAATTGAAAAAGATGATTCCACGTATTGGATATCGGATCAAAAGCAAAGGGTTGAGCTGGGTTTTTACCATTTTCATTGGGTAAAATTTCAAAAAAATAATATGGCTGATGTTGGAGCGTACGACCTTGCATTTCCCTATATACAGGATATTTATGCAGATTGGCTAAAAACGGTTATGAAAATTGACCAGATGCTTTTTGAAAAATTTAATTTTAGTGTGATAAAGCCTAAAGACCCCATACTCAAGGCGCTCAGAAGTTTTATAAGGACACTACGAAGAAAGGTGGAAGGAAAGTATAAAGTAATCGATCTCAAAACATTTTCAATCCGTGGCTAAACGAATCGATCTCAAAACATTTACGGATAAGCGCGGCAATCTCACCGTGATAGAAAAAGTGATTCCATTTGACATTAAAAGGATTTTCTATATCTATGGAGTGGATGATTCTGCCCGCGGTGGTCACCGTCATCACAAAACCATCCAGGCAGCTATTTGTCTTAAAGGTCATTGTATAATTCGAAACAATGATGGTACAAAAGGCGAAGAGTTTGCTCTTGATCATCCCGGTCAATGCCTCATCCTTGAACCCAGAGACTGGCATCAGATGGTTCATTTCTCAAAGGATGCCATACTTATGGTGTTGGCTTCTGAAAATTTCGATCCTGCAGATTACATTTATGAACCCTATGCATGATTGAGTACGAGAATCTTTACAAACTAAACCAGCCCTTCATTGAAGGTTATAAGCATCAATTGGATGATGTGTTGACCAGTGGATGGTTTATCTTAGGCAATCATGTTAAGGAATTTGAAAATCAGTTTGCGCATTATTGCGGTGTTAGATATTGTATGGGGGTTGCCAACGGACTGGACGCACTAACCCTGGCCCTGAGATCCTTTTCATTCA
>JAYWDP010000247.1:0-5800 GCA_043779775.1 Cyclobacteriaceae bacterium | reverse complement strand
GGAGCGAATTCCTTCCCGGTCTGAATGAAGGATCCATCTATGTACGGGCTACCATGCCGTTATCGATTACACTGGATGAGAGCTATGCCTATACTCAGAAATTCAGAAAAATATTTCAAAGATTCCATGAAGTGCGTGGCGTAATGTCTCAAACGGGAAGGCCTGATGACGGAACGGATCCAACAGGCTTTTTTAATTGCGAATTCTTTGTTGACCTGTACCAAAAAAACGAGTGGCCGGAAAAGATCACAAAAGAGGAACTGGTCAATCGAATGCAAAAGGAACTTTCTATTTATAAAGGCGTTGTATTCAACTTTTCACAGCCCATTACGGATAACGTGGAGGAAGCCGTCTCTGGCGTGAAGGGATCAATGGCCATTAAAATATTCGGAAGTGATCTGTCCATCCTGGATCAAAAAGCAGACAGCGTGTTTGACATCATGAAAGACATTCGGGGCGTGGAGGACCTGGGTATTTTCAGAAACCTGGGTCAGCCTGAATATAGAATTGAACTCGACCAGCAAAAACTGGCTCAGTTCAATGTTTCAGCTGAAGTCTGCCAGGGCGTGGTGGAGATGGCAATCGGTGGAAAAACGGTGAGCGAATACTTTGAGGGCGAAAGAAAGTTTGCTATCAAGGTAAGGTATGACCAGGCTTACCGGTATAATGAAGAGCAGATTGAAAATTTATTGGTGCCCACAAGATTAGGAACAAAGATACCTTTGAAGGAACTTGCGCGAGGAGACGTTAGATCAGGTGCTGCCTTTGTCTATCGTCAGGCCAATGAGCGGTTCATAGCGCTTAAGTTTTCCGTCAGGGGCCGTGACCTCGGAAGCACCATCAAGGAAGCTCAGAAAAAAGTGGGCGATGGCATATCACCCGCAAAAGGGTATTCAATTAAGTGGGCAGGTGAATTTGAAAACAAAGAGCGGGCAGAAAGAAGTTTGAAAGTAGTCCTGCCCATCAGCATCGGTCTTATATTTCTCATTTTGCTTTTTACTTTTCGCTCTGCGATAGATGCAGGAATCATAATATTAAATGCTCCTTTTGCCATTATAGGCGGTATACTATCGCTTTATTTCAGAGACATGAATTTCAGTATTTCTGCCGGGGTGGGTTTCATCGCACTTTTTGGTATCGCGATACAGGATGGAATTATTCTGGTTAACCGTTTCAAAGAAAACCTCCATGCCAAAATGAATATTACAGATACGGTGACTAACGGGGCATTCACACGGGTACGACCTGTTCTCATGACAGCACTTATGGCCATGCTGGGATTGTTGCCCGCCGCTTTGTCCACCGGCATCGGTTCTGAAACTCAAAAGCCCCTGGCTACCGTCGTCATCGGAGGCCTGATCACTTCGACCTTGCTAACACTTTTAATATTGCCTTCCATTTTTAAATTGGTTTATTCAAGAAAAAAATAATCAGAATGTCCGATACGGATTTATCATGAGCGTTAATTCACAGTAAAGACACCTGATGGGTATGTAACAAACATGAAAAAAAATCGTAATTTAATGTCAACAGTTGTTCTATGAACACCCTCCTTTCTTACCAGTTACGACATACGATGTTCATTCTTGGTATTCTGCTTGCCTCAACCGGGAATTGTTACGTGATTTTTAATCAGTACTTTGAAGTTGATTCATTTGCTCAGGCGAACGAGAATCACAGCTACTATTTGACCGGGAACTTCCATGCCATTGATATTTATTATGCCAATAACAGATCATGGTCTCACTTTGTTACTTTTCATACAATCGTCGGAGGCTTCCTGGTTATGTCCGTCAAGTATGACTTTCCTTCTTTTCATTCCGTGGAAACTCTCTTCAGGAACTTCAGTTTCTTTCAGTTTTCCTACGCCCGAAAGGCCCTTCTCCTTTTCTGCCTACTGCGCCTTTGATACCGGTTTATTAAACCTTTTGCCGGTCACAGAACCAAGGCGAAATCTTCATTCAGGTACAATTTTAAAAGCGCATTTCATGAGAAGAATTCTCTTAGTAATATATCATATATTTTCAGTCCTGGTTGTCTCGGCACAAACCGATGACCAAAAGTTGAGCAACTTCACTTTCCATTTCATGAATACGGTGGTGCAGCAAGGTCATGAATCCTTTACGCCGCCTTATTCAGGAATCAAGAGTCTGGTCAGCGACGCCGAAACTCAAATCACTGTCCGCAATACCTGGTTTCTCGGCAAACGCCTATCGAAAAATACCTCCATTTATATCAACCCTGAGCTCGCTGGAGGGAGCGGCCTTAGCGGAGTGGCCGGAATTGCGGGCTTTCCCAATGGTGAAGCTTTCCGAGTGGGAAGCGGCGCCCCCAAGGTTTATCTTGCCCGGGCTTTCATCCGACACCAGATTATGTTGAATGATGAAAAAGAAACTTTTGAAAACACTGTGAACCATCTGAAGGAAGAATTAAGCACAAAAAGGATTACCCTAACAGCAGGAAAATTCAGTTTGCTGGATTACTTCGACGGCTCAAAATATGCCAATGATGGCCGCACCCAATTCATGAACTGGGCACTGATGACGGGAGGAGCATATGATTTTGCATCCGATACAAGGGGAAATACCTGGGGATTTAACGCTGAATATTTTGTTCCCGGCCGTGTCATTCGCTTCGCACTTACGACGCCATCTTCAACACCCAACGGACCACAATTCGATTATAATTTCCCTAAAGCGCTTAGCACGAATTTCGACATACGTCAGGATTTTAAACTCTTCAGCGTTCCAGCAGTCATCGGCTTTACTGCGTTTCATAACAGCACACTGGGTGCAAAGTTCAATGATGTAATCAATACACAACCAGACAGTGTGGCAAATCATCGGAGAGCCTACGGTGTTAAGTATGGTTTCGTACTAAACATCGAGCAAAAACTAAGTAAATGGGCCTGGTTTGTCACTGGTAGCTGGGCTGACGGCAAAACGGAAAACTGGGGCTTTACACAAATAGATCATTCTTTGAATGCCGGCGCAGTCATGTTTGGAAATTCCTGGCGAAGACCCTATGACGAAGTTGGGATTGCCGGAGTCATTAATGGATTATCCCAAGATCAACGTAATTACCTGGCACGGGGAGGCAATGGTTTTATCATAGGAGACGGAAAATTAAACTATGCTGGTGAAGGGGCATTCGAGGTTTATTACTCTATTCAGTTTACTAAAAATATTTTCCTCACTTTTGACTATCAATACATCTGGAACATGGCCTTCAATGCGGATCGGGGCAACATTGGCGTTTGGGGGATTCGGTCTCACGTACAATTATAACCCGTATCGCAAATTGGATCCCGCACATTCCATTCGGATGATATGAGCAATCATCTGATTTTTCAGTCGGCTTGAAAATCTCTTTTTCCTGGGATTACGTAAAGCCAGGATTCCTGTTGTCGGACCCGTTTCCATTCAGTCAGCGGTTTGAGGTCCTTTTAAAAGGGCTCTTAAATTTGATTTTATATGTATTGTACTTAGGATTATAAGCTTAATTTTGCACCCATTACAGTCAAAATTAAAGACTTTGAAGGGCGATCATTTCATATTGAGATTACTAGCTACCATCCTTTTGGTTGGGATTCTGGTCAATTTTGGATGTGAATTTTACAGATCCGGCGAGCAAAAGGATTTTAATCTTGCCGACCTGAATACCATCAAGATTGGTCAATTGTCAACCCCTACCTCGAGCCTATTCAGCCGCCAGCCTACGGAGGAAGAAAACGAAGTCTTCCATTATTCCCCCCATCAACCGGCCTTACATCATTCTATACACAACGCGGTATTAGCTAAAAACCTTGGAAGACAAGGAACACTCTTATCAGAAATCAGGAGCCCTCATTCCATTTCATCTTTTGATATCATCATTTCCCAGCACAGACTGATCGTCTGACTTTCCGCTGACTTTCGCAGGGCTAGCCGTTTTAACGGAGTTGTTCCATCTCTTTCTCTCCTCATAATTTTTTCTTTAAGTAATGCAAAACATTTCATGTAACATGAAAATGAGAGTCCTTTCAATCACCTTGTTATCCTGGGTGGTTTGGCCTTCCATTGTCACTGCCCAGAAGGCGGATACAGTGGTGACCTTACAGAGTGCCAAAGCAAGATTGTTGAATTATAATCTGGGGTTGCTGGCAGCCTATTATGAAATCGGTATTGCCAAAGCCAAGGTCATCCAGGCAAAAGTCTGGAACAATCCCAATTTTATTATCAACGGGGATATGTATAATCAGGAGACTAACGAGTATTTCAATGTTCGAAACCAGTCCTTATTCCAGTTAGAACAAACCTTTTCAGTAGCCGGCAAGCATACCAACTCTGTAAGGCTGGCCCGGGTCGGTGTTGAGATGGCCGAAAAACAAATGGAGGATGTTATTCGCAGTCTTCTGTACGAATTGGGGAATACGTACAGCGATCTTGCCGCCCTGCAGGCTAAAGATATTCTCTATCGTCAGGTCATTGCCAATTATGACCGTTTGATGGAAGCGACCCGGAAGCAACTGGAAGTTGGTGCGATCTCCACCACAGAAGCCATTCGGCTGGAAGCGGAATATCTAGACACGAAGACGGACGCGCTTGAGAATTATAATGAAAAAGAAAAAGTGCTGGCGCATCTCAAATCCCTTCTTCGCTATAAGCAAGATACTACCTTTTATGTAGAACAAAAGGTTCCCATTGTCGGTGAGGAATTTGATCCTGCGATGCTGACAGAAATGTCGGTCGAGTCCCGGCCTGACCTTGCGGCATTAAAAATCAATATCAAATGGCAGGAAAGAAATCTGAAACTCCAGCAATCAACGGGCGTCCCTGACATCAAGTTCGGCTATCAGCCCTATGACCGGGGAAGCAACTATATACGTCCTTACCATGGATTTACAACGGAAATTTTTCTACCCATCTATGACCGCAATCAGGGAAGGATCAAGCAGGCCAAACTGTCCGTTGACCAATCTTCCCTTGAATATGGACAGCTCGAAAACCAGGTGCGCAATGAGGTTATTGCCGCCTATAACCGTTACAAGAGCTCCAACGCCGGTTTGGCCAATTACACCAATCAGTTTCTTGACAGGCTCAGGGACCTGAATCAAAGTACCAACCAGAATTTTCAAAAAAGAAATATCAGCCTTCTCCAATTCATTGATCAACAGCGAATTTTTATCCTTACCAACATCCAGTTGATTGAATTGAAGCAACAGTTTCTTAATAACGTGAACGAATTGAATTTCTCCATTGGACAAACCATTATTGATTATTAATATCCGCGTGATTATGAAAAAACTATTTCTAGTTGCTCTGGGTGCCCTTATCTGCTGGGCCTGCAGCAAAAAAAATGATAAGACTCCTGAGCAAAAAATGCCCGTGAATCAGATCTCCTTTACGGATGAGCAATTAAAATTTATAAAGATTGATGAGGTGAAGAAAATTCCCGCCATGGATGAATTCGCTGCAGTGGGTGAAGTGAGCTTTGATGAGGCCAACGTCGTCAGGGTTTACCCAATTGTCAGCGGAAGTGTGAGCAAGGTAAATGCTTCGCTCGGTGATTATGTAAAAAAAGGAGAAATCCTGGCGACGATCCTCAGTACCGACATCAGTGCCTATCAACGCGACTACAACATCGCCAAGGCGAATTATGAAATTGCAGAAAGCAATTTGGTCCGTTCCACTGAACTTTATAAATCAGGAATGCTGTCCACGAAGGAGTTCGCGGAATCCCAAAAGGATTTCAGCAACGCTTTTTCAGAATTTAACGAAAAGAAACAAATCCTGGAACTTTACGGAGGCTCGGAAAAAGA
>JAYWDP010000246.1:0-15367 GCA_043779775.1 Cyclobacteriaceae bacterium | reverse complement strand
CCTTGGCAACTCCGTGTCCGGTCGCATACATCCAACCCAAATGCATTTGTCCGTCGGAATTTCCTTGTTCCGCTGCTTTTCGATACCAGTTGACTGCTTCAACTTCGTCCTTGGCAACCTCGAGTCCGGTATCATACATCCAACCTAACATTCCTTGCGCAGCAGCGTTTCCAAGGTCTGCTGCTTTGCGATATGACGTTGCTGCTTCAGAATAATTCTTGTTATTAAAATACTCATTTCCTTTAGTGTACAATTGTTCAGAAGTGTTTGTTAGCTCGTTGCTATTTGCGTTAGCCGAATTATCACTTAAGATTTCTTTTCTATCACTTGCAGATGATTCTCTTCTTTCAAAGTAAAACTCTCCGCCAATGGAATTATCGACCACCGAAGGAAGTTGCTTGCCTTCGGATTCAGCATTAACCTCCTGCTTCACTTTTCTAAATACCTCACCTACATTCAAGTTGGGTTCATTGATATACTTCAATAATTTTGAAGTGAAGAGTCCATTTTTCCCGGTTCCATCTGAAGCCAACGTTCCTGGTTGCGTGGCAAAGACAACAATGGATCCCTTCGGCGCTTCTACGGCACTTAAACCTTTCACGATATCCCGGCTGAAACTGGGGAAAGAATTGGTTCTGCACGCATCGATTAAAAAAATATTCAGGTTATTATTCGACGAATTCAGCACTGACATTAATGTATTCATCTTCACACATTGCTCATCCATGTCACCTGGGATTTGCAAGTTGGCCGAGGCAGGGATAAGATAATTTTCTCCTTCGTATTGCGTACCGTGCCCTGCATAATAAATTATTCCTACCGCTCCATTTTGATTTCTCATTATGTTGTAATACCGGGTGATGGCATCTTTAATTTCCTTTTTTGACTTGGGGTCATATAAGGCCTCGACCTTAAAACCTTTAGACCTCAGAACAGTAGACATGTCCGTTGCATCGTTAAGGGAATGTCGCAGGGGGGGTACACTCACATAATTTTGTACGCCAATGACCAAGGCAAATCGTTTGGCATTGTCCTGCTGTGCAGAAACTGTCGCAGTAATTCCCGTGAGCCAAAGGAACGCTGCGTAGACTTTGATTTTCATATCAAATGATAATCTTCAATTCCATCATCAGAAAATCAGGTAGTAAATATAATTCAGTTTAAGTTTAATTCCCAACGGGGTTATATTCCAAAATGCTTCCCATTTAATCTACCTTTGCGCATCTCCGCGAACCCTTTGCGCCCTCCGCGGTTAAAAATCCAAAATCCGCAACTATGGACAAGAAAAGTAAAGAATTCCTCTACCGCTACCTCAACAATTCCTCACCTACTGGATTTGAACATACGGGTCAGCAGATTTGGCTTGACTACATGAAGCCTTTTATCGACGATCACTTGGTGGATGTGTACGGTACGGCTGTCGGCATTGTCAACCCCCAGGCAAAGTATAAGGTGGTGATTGAAGCCCACGCGGATGAGATCTCCTGGTTTGTTAACTACATCACAGAAGAAGGCTATATCTACGTCAGGCGAAATGGTGGCTCCGATCACCAGATAGCTCCTTCCATGCGGGTAAATATTTATACTGACAAGGGAGTGGTTAAGGGTATTTTTGGCTGGCCGGCCATCCACGTGCGTGATGCCGGAAAGGAAGAAACGCCTACTTTAAAAAACATTTTTATTGATATCGGCGCGGAGTCTAAAAAAGAAGTAGAAGCCCGCGGGGTTCACGTGGGGTGTGTTATTACCTTTGAAGATGAGTTCATCGAGTTGGGGAAGAATTATTTTGTAGGCCGGGCACTGGACAACCGCATGGGCGGCTATATGGTTGCTGAAGTGGCCCGCCGGCTCAAGGAGAATAAGAAGAAACTGCCTTTTGGCCTTTACATTGTGAATGCGGTGCAAGAGGAAATAGGCTTGCGGGGAGCTGAAATGATTTCCAGGAGAATAAAACCTGACCTCGCCATCTGTACCGATGTGACGCACGATACACAATCTCCCATGTACAACAAGAAGGAAAGTGGTAACCTCAAGTGTGGTCTCGGTCCGGTAGTATGTTATGGCCCCGCGGTTCAAAACAACGTGTTGAAGATGATTATTCAAACAGCTGAAAAGAAAAAGATAAAGTTTCAGCGACAGGCCGTATCACGTTCTACAGGAACCGACACGGACTCATTTGCTTACTCAGCCGAAGGTGTTGCCTCCGGCCTTATTTCGCTTCCCTTGAAATACATGCACACCACAGTGGAAATGGTTCACAAGGATGATGTCGAAAACGTTATCAAACTGATTTACGAAGTGCTTCTTCAGTTGAAGCCCGGTCATGATTTCCGGTACATAAAATAATATAAGGAACCGCAAAGAGAGTCGGAAAGGTGAAAGGGTAATCGGTATTATGGTAACCAGTATTCGGTTTTGATTAATCCCTTTCGGAGAATGTCAGGCTGAGCGGAGTCGAAGCCATCCGATTTAAGACATGGGTGTCGCCCTTCGACTCCGCTCAGGGTGACAATGTGAGATATCCTTCACTGCATTCCACTGCGCCTCTGTGGTTAGTTAATACTGCTTAATCGAAAGCTTACTTATAAAGCCATGTTAGCCTCCACTGACCAGATGGGTAATAAAGTGGCGTTGGCGGAACCTCCGCAACGGATTGTTTCGTTGGTTCCATCTCAGACAGAATTATTATACGATTTAGGCCTTGAGGATAGGGTTGTGGGAATCACGAAATTCTGTGTTCATCCTGGGCATTGGCGTACATCGAAGACGGTCATTGGAGGGACTAAAAATTTTAACATAGACGTCATTGAGCAACTAAAGCCGGATCTGATTATTGGTAACAAAGAGGAGAATTATGAGGAAGGGATCAACGGTCTCAAAGTTCACTGCCCGGTATGGATGAGTGACATTACAACATTTGATGATGCCCTGCAGATGATTCAATTGGTTTCTTTGCTTACCAATTGTGAAAAGGAGGGAATGCGAATTAAAAATGAAATTCAATTTGCCTTTAACGGCCTGCAGCCTTTGCCGAAGATTAAAACCCTTTATCTCATGTGGCGCAATCCATGGATGGGCCCCGCTGGCAAAACGTTTATTCATTCGATGATGGAAAAAATGGGCTTTGTGAATGTATTGGCAGGGCAAGATCGATACCCAGAGCTTTCAGAGGAGTTAATAAAGCATTTGAATCCAGCCCTTGTGCTATTATCTACTGAACCTTTTCCCTTTATCGAGAAGCACCTTGCTGAAATCAAAAGCATCTTACCGGATGCCAAAGTATTACTTGTGGATGGCGAAATGTTTTCATGGTATGGCAGCCGGCTGGCGCTGGCTCCGGCATACCTTAATTCGATTCAGATTGGCTGCTGAACCCGAGAGCCGTTATATCCTCCCAAAAGGTCGGATAGGATTTATTAACTACACCAGGTGTTTCGATGGAGATATCCATGATCGTGGCCAGGGGGGCAAACCCCATCGCCATGCGGTGATCATGGTAGGTATTGAAAAATGGTTTTTGTGAAACAGGTAATGTGCCTGGTAAAAGCTTCCAGGTTTTTCCTTCTTCAGTGAGCGTCGTGCCGATTTTTGCAAGTTCAGTTTGAAGGGCCGCAATCCGGTCGGTCTCTTTGATGCGCAGGCTTTCAAGACCCGTAAACTCCCCTTTGATATTTTTGGCGGCACAAACAGGAAGAACGGTCTGCGCCAGGTCCGGGCAATTTGAAAAGTCCCAGCGGAGTGTGTCCGTTGGGGTATTTCCTTTTGTCAATCGCAAGCCTTCCTTTTGAAAATCGGCGACAACCCCTAAATTCTTCATGATATCGACGATGACGCGATCCCCTTGAAGGGCAAAGGACTCTACGCCCGGCAGTAGGATGTCTGCCGATTCTGCTAAAGCGGTAAACGCAAACCAATAGCTCGCTGCCGACCAGTCTGGCTCAACGCGATAGGTGGCGGCCGCATAGACGCCAGTTGGAATATGAATAGTTCCTTCGGTTAGTTCAGGCTTCACCCCGAAAATAACCATAAGCTCTGCTGTCATTTTAAGATAGGGAAGGCTCCCGATTTTCCCCTGAAGATGTATGGTTAGGCCCAAGGGGAGGACCGGACCAACCATCATGAGCGCAGAGATAAATTGACTGCTTACGTCACCACGAATAGAGACTTGGTTGTTGAGTTGATGGCCAAAACCCTTGATTTCAATGGGTGGAACCCCCTCTTTCCCGATATAGTCAATGGTTACACCTAACGAACGCAGCGCATCAACAAGCAAGTTGATGGGGCGTTCTTTCATTCGCGCAGTACCCGTAAGCAGTTTGGACTTACCGGTTACTGCGAAATAAGCAGTGAGAAAGCGCATGGTGGTGCCTGCATCCATCACATCAATCACGTGATCGGGGGTAGAGACCAACGCTTTCATAAGCTGGGTATCGCGGGCCGTAGAAAGATTTTCGATCGTTCCTGTATTTTTCGCGAGGGCATTAATAATGAGGGCCCGGTTGCTCAGACTTTTTGAGGATGGAAGCGAACGGACGATTCCTTTCAGGGTGGGATTTTGATATAGGTGGATCTGGTGGGTCAAGGAGGTTCGTGTTAGTTAGGCTTGAAAATAAATTTTATCAAGATTTTAATGATTCAATGAAACAATTTAATTTTGAAATTAGTTATGGGTAGTATGAGTACGACACGCAAAGTAGCAATTGGTATCGGGATAGCGGGCGGAGCTTTGCTGGCGGCCTGGTTCCTTACGGGTGACCGGAAGAAGAAAACGAAGGAATTCATCGCCAAAAAAGCAAACGACCTGAAGCGTGTTCTTAAAAAGGAAGACATCTCACCGGAAGACACTGATGTGCACTATGTCTAAAAAGACCGATAATAATCCATCGCCTCTAGGATTTCCCCCTCGCTGACAGGGACATCCCAAACCGCCTTGCCAATACCCTTCGGCACGGCCATCAATATTGTATTGCCTTTATTTTTCTTGTCTTGACGTAAAAGTGGGATCAAAGAACTTCCGTCCGGCACATCGATTTTTCCAAAAACAGTCAAAATATAGTCAGTGACGGCCTTCAATTCCTTCCCGTTGACAAGCTTTTGGTGGCAGGCAATATGGGCTTCCATGACCATCCCGGCGGCTATGGCCTCACCATGAAATAGAGATACTCCGGCGGAAAGGTGGTATCCCTCTATGCCATGGCCTAGGGTGTGTCCGAAATTCAGGATCTTACGAAGCCCGATTTCCCTGGGATCTTTTTTCACGACGCTGGACTTAAAAGCTGCAGAATGTTTTACCAATGTTAACCAGGGTTGCTCCTCGAGTGGCCTCTTTTGGATCGTTCCCCACATTTTTTTATCAGAAATAAGGCAGTGTTTGATCACCTCAGCATAGCCTGACCGGAGTTCTCTGAAAGGAAGTGTCTTTAGAAAGTCTGTGGCTATGTAAGTGGCAATGGGTTCCTGAAACAAGCCTATATGATTTTTAAAGGGGCCAAAGTCTATTCCCAATTTACCTCCAATGCTGGCATCCACCTGGGCCAGCAAGGTCGTGGGCATGAGGCAAAAATCAATTCCACGTTTAAAGGTGGCCGCGCAAAAGCCACCCATATCTCCCGGGACACCTCCGCCCAGAATAATGAGCAGGGAATGTCGGTCAAAACGATGGTCGGTAAGCTGCTTCCAAATCTGCTGGCAAGTCTCCAGATTTTTATGAAGCTCCCCCGCAGGAATTTTTATGATTACATGCGCCGGCAGATGTTGCTTCACCGACTCATAGCAAAACCGTTGCGTATTTTCGTCAACTAGTATTCCCACCCGGGCATATTTTTTGAACCGGTTCTTGGGGAGTGAAAGGGAGGTTTGAATCTTTACCAGGGTCATAGACTTTAGCAGACAAAATAACTGAATTATCGGCGGATAACTACAAATAATGATTCGTGTTGGAACTCGTGGCGAAATTGAAACGAAGAAACCTTAAATCATTCTTATTTCCAGTCTTACAAAGAGGGCCCGGTAAAATTCCTGAAAACTATCGCGGGTCATCAATTATTTGTAAGAAGGTAAATTGAAATCCAATATTATATTTGAGCACTCAAAAACAGGTATTTCTATGGAGATTAGCCCTTCGGTGAGGTTTGATGATACGGAGACAGCCTTTCGATATAAATCAGACAGCGAGTTACGCAAAGCAAATTTCATTTTTACGGTCGTTAATCATCCCTTTATTTCATGGTTGTCCACTGGGGCTGTAAGGATCGCCCTGGGGCTGAGGCTGCCAATAAAAGGCCTGGTGAAGACCACTGTTTTCAATCATTTCTGTGGAGGGGAAACCATCGATAAGGCGGGAAAGACTATTCAGCATTTGGGTGAGTATAACGTCAAAGCGATCCTTGACTATTCTGCAGAGGGTGAAAAGACAGAAGCGGGATTTGACAATTCGGCAGAAGAGATTTTGCACACTTTTGAGAAAGCCAGGACATCCCACCATATTCCTTTTTGTGTTTTTAAAATGACAGGCATGGCGGAGGCTGGGTTACTGGAAAAAATACAATCCGGTCAGGTCCTTGCTCCGGAGGAAGAGGTTGCCTTCAGAAAAGTTAAAGATCGTGTTGAGCGTATTTGCGCAAAAGCTTATTCTCTGGGAATTCCTGTGTTAATTGATGCTGAAGAGACCTGGCTTCAAAACCCCATCGATTCAATGGCTTATGAAATGATGGCGAAATACAATCGTGAGCGGGCCATTGTTTTCTCAACACTTCAGATGTATTGTGTTACAAGCCTTACCCACCTGCGGGAAGCTTTTCACAATGCCGCTATGCATAATTATTTCCTTGGAATAAAATTGGTAAGGGGGGCCTATATGGAAAAGGAACGCGCGCGCGCCATGGAGAAAAGCTATTCGGATCCCATTCACGCAACCAAACAGGCAACGGATGATGCCTTTAACGCAGCCCTTGTTTATTGCATAGACCACAAACAGCGGGTATCGGTAGTCTGTGGGTCGCACAATGAATACAGCAATCAGTACCTCACCATATTGATGGAGAAGCACAGCATGAATCACGCGGATAACCGGGTATGGTTTGCCCAGCTTCTTGGAATGAGCGACAATATTTCATTTAACTTATCAAAGGCAGGCTATAATGTTGCCAAATATGTCCCTTACGGGCCCGTGGAGGCTGTGATGCCCTACCTGCTTCGAAGGGCTACGGAAAACACTTCTGTGGCCGGACAAAGCAGCCGGGAGCTGGGACTTATTAGGAAAGAGCTCGCGCGGCGTAAAAATCACCACGGATAATCATCCGGACAGGTCACCGGCCATTGCTAAATTCCTCTATTTTTGCAGACCATTAGTTTATCAGACGAATGCAATTGAGCGAACAGGAAATAATACGGCGACAAAGCCTTGAAGAACTCCAGAAGTTGGGAATCAATCCTTACCCGGCTGACCTATTTGAAATCAATGCGACCGCACAGGAGATTCACTTAAAGTACCCTGCTCAAAACGATTTTAAGAAGGTCTTATTCGCTGGCCGGATTATGACCCGGCGTATCATGGGCAATGCTTCCTTCGCTGAATTACAGGATGAATCGGGGAAAATCCAGGTGTACTTCCGAAGGGATGATCTCTGCCCGGGAGAGGATAAAACACTTTATAACATTGTATTTAAAAAACTCCTTGACATTGGGGATATCATCGGTGTTAAAGGATTTGTATTTACTACACAGACCGGAGAGGTATCCATTCACGCTACCAACCTAACCATCTTGTCGAAATCATTGCGGCCGCTGCCGATTGTAAAAGAAACAACGGACGAACAGGGTCTAGTGCATCGTCATGATGCATTCACGGACCCCGAACAACGTTACCGGATGAGATATGTTGATCTGGTCGTAAACCCACATGTTCGTGATGCATTTGTAAAACGTACTAAGCTGGTCAATTCGATGCGGGAATATTTGAACCGTCAGGGCTATCTTGAGGTGGAAACGCCAGTGCTTCAGCCCCTCTATGGCGGTGCTGCTGCACGTCCTTTCAAGACCCATCACAACACCTTGGATATGACGCTGTATTTACGCATCGCCAATGAGTTGTACCTTAAAAGACTGATCGTTGGTGGCTTCTCCGGTGTTTATGAATTTTCCAAAGATTTCCGCAATGAAGGGATGTCACGTTTTCACAATCCTGAATTTACACAGGTTGAATTATATGTTGCCTACAAAGACTATCAGTGGATGATGAACCTTGTTGAGGAGATGATTGAAAAAGCATCTCTGGATCTTCATGGCACTACCGAAGTGAAGGTAGGAGAGCACCTCATCAATTTCAAAAGACCCTGGAAGCGCTTCACCATGTTTGAGGCCATTCAGCATTTCACCCAAATTGATATTTCTTCCATGGACGAAGCAGCCCTGCGAAATACCTGTCGTCAACTTCATGTTCCCGCAGATGAAACCATGGGAAAGGGCAAGCTGATTGACCAGATTTTCGGAGAGAAGTGTGAACCCTATCTTCTTCAGCCAACCTTTATCACAGATTACCCGGTTGAGATGTCGCCGTTGGCGAAAAAGCACCGTAGCAAACCTGGACTTGTGGAACGTTTTGAAGCGATCTGCAACGGGAAAGAAATCTGTAATGCCTTTTCAGAATTGAATGATCCGATTGATCAGCGTCAACGATTTGAAGAACAGCTCGAGTTGGGAAAGCGTGGTGACGAAGAAGCGATGACCCTGGATGAAGATTTTCTGCGTGCACTTGAATATGGTATGCCTCCTACAGCGGGCTTGGGCATTGGGATCGACCGACTTACCATGGTGATGACAAATTCACCATCCATTCAGGATGTGATTTTCTTCCCGCAGATGAAGCCGGAGAAGCAGGCGCCGGTGGGCCAGGATCAGGAATTTAAAAATATTGGCGTTCGCGAAGAGCTAGTGCCCATTTTGCAAAAAATCGGAATACTTACCGTGACCCAGCTAAAGGAAACCAAGGCATCCAAACTTCTCAATGATATTGGAGGTATGCGGAAGAAAATGAAATTGGACCAGGTGCCTCCCGCTACACTTCCCGAGATTGAAGGATGGCAGAAATAATTGGCCGATCTACCGAGGGTAGCAACGCTGCTTAGCCACAAAGACACAAAGAAATTATTAACCAAAGGCTCGTGACTTTGTGTCTTCGTAGCCAATGTCAATTATCGTAGAAAGATCGCGTCCGGTTCAGTTTGAGGTCTTTCAGCAGCGAAGATTTAACGCCGATATAGAAATTGTAGGAGGTGTACTTTCCAAACGGCACCCAGCTCAGGTTGATCAGCCAGCAATGTAAATCCCGAGCTATCGTAATATAGGTTTGGGTCAGTTCATTTTTCTGAAAGTCATAACCTGAATTAAAAGTGAGCTTCCATTTTTCCGTCAGGGATAAGTCCCCATTAAATCGCATGGCCTGGGTTATGATGGGGCTTACATTGGTGGGATGCGAGTAGTCAGCGTTATAACTCACCCTAAGATTCCACGGAATGTTGAAATCAATGTAGGAGTCAGGATTCTGGAGCAGAAATTTTTTATCCGAGTCTGAGATATTTGATTTGCCGATTTTATCCCGTGTAGTATTGTCTTTTTTCTGTCCCTTGGGACTCAGGTTTGTGCTCAAGGCAAGGTTGGCCGAAGTGATCCTTCCAATACCCGAGCCGACTTTTTCAATATGATAGCCTGCTGGAGTAATGTATGGTTTGCCCCAGGCATATTCACTGGTGCGTATCTCTTTTTTGAAGCTTGAGTTTTCATTACTCTGAATCGTAACATAATTATATGGATCCAGGGCGGCCGTCATGTTTACATTAAGTTTGTCATTCAATACATTGGTATTGGCCGCCATACTGAACGGAGCAAGTTTGAATGAATCAGCACGGAAATTATACCCACTGTTGATGGACAAAGTATTAAACAGGGCAATTTTTTTTGCAACGGTATCTTTCTTGCTCTTCACCTTCATCTCTACATTGTTGTTGATTCCAAAACCCAATTGTTCGCTTGCGCCAAATCTTGAAGATCCGTAAACAAACCCTTCATGATGTGATTTATAAACGACATTCGGATTATTTACAAGGGTCAGGGGTTGGTAATACCCATAGGAAGGGTCTCCAAAATTAGGCTGATAACTCAGGTTTATGCTTGGATTGATAATATGGCGAATGGCCTGAATGCCCGACTTTCCCTTGAAGAAATAAGTGCCAAAGATGCGAGTCGTTAGATTGACTCCTCCCGAATAATTAAACACCTGGTTGAATTGACGCAAGGTGTCTTTTACGACTGCGGTTTTACCGTCAGCGGAAACTTTCCAATTAAGTTTTTCAAAGTACATGATGTCATCAACCGTGACCGATGGACTAATGGTAAAAAACCTCAATATTTTAAAAGAAGTAGCCAGTGGAATGTTGTGCCGTATTCCTTTTCTTGCTTTTTCAATCAACAAGGGGAGTGTTTGTAAATTAAAGGGTGCAATGCTGTCCTGTGTAATATTCCCGCCTTTCTTAATTTTTCCCAAATTGTTGGTGATCTGGTTGGTAGCAACTATGGAATAGCGGAGAGAAATATTCTCCAATAGAAGGCCTTTGTTGGATTTCTTGAATGGATAAATGTTATTAACATTAAAACTTAAATCAGGAAGAGGCAGGTCGATTTGTTTGGTAGTCAGATCCTGATTGATCCTCAGGTTAACAGATAAATTATAGAGGCTACCGAATGACTTGGAGTAGGAAACATTTGAATTTAATTTTCGGGTTGTATTGTCCAGGCGGGGGACGGCGGGGTTTGTACCTATGCCGAGGAAGTTGTTATTGTTATAGGAAGCGGTGGCAGCATTGACCGAGGCGGCAAACCTTCCGGTACCTTTAGATTGGGGCGAATGGCTCCAGGTAACCTGAAAATCTTTTACTGAATTTTGAAGTTCGATATTGCCCGACAGATAATTATTGGAAAAATTGAAATTAAAAGTACCACTGTAATGATAACGTTTGTTATAGTTTGAGTTTATTCGAAAGGCTGAGGATCCTTTAGCGTAGATATCGCCGGTGACCTGCATTTTAAAATATTCGCTGACATCAAAAAAATATCCTCCATTGCGAAGAAAAAACCCTCTGTTTCTCTCTTCACCATAAATAGGTACGATAATTCCGGAAGCGCTCTTGCGAGGAGAGGGGAAAATTCCAAAAGCCCATCCAAGCGGAAGCGGTACTTTGTTCACTTCCATATAAAAAGGGCCCACGACCATCTTGTCACCCGGAATGGCTTTTGCTTTTGTGGCCATGATATTATAATGCGGATGGGGGAGGTTACACGTTGTATAGGCGTTACTTACACTGAGCAATTGGTTCTTATCATTTTTAAAGACTTTATCTCCATGCAGAAAACCCTCGCCTTGTTTCGTAACAACTTCGGAAATAAAGGCCTTCTTACTTTTAAAATTGTAGACAATGCTTTTCGTCTCGTATTTCTCCTGGCCGTTGACAAAAACCGGATATCCGACCCGTCTCCCCAGTGAATCTAACTTACCCGATGCTGAGATTGTGGACTTCTCATAATCAATGACTATCGCCTCAGCGATTAACTGAATTTCTCCATATTGGATTTTGGAGTCCCCATACAGACGCACAATTTTACGGTCTATACTGGAATTGATCGAATCACGGGCCGAATAGGTAATGGTGGTCTCAATTTCACTTCTTTTTCGTTTTTGTGCCAACGAATCCTGCCGGGTCATTAATGTGTCGGACTTTTGTTTCAGGGTGTCGGGAAGGGTTGAATCTTTTATGGTGGGCAGATCTCCTGGCGGGGTCTTTATTTTTTTTTCGGTCTGTCCCAGGACCGTCCCACATACTGAAAAAACTAAAATGACGCAAAGTAATCTCACCGTTAGGCCCTTCAATAGGCAGTTTAAAAATTTAACAATTAGCGAAAAATTCACGATTTTGTGCGAATTTATGTCAAATACCCTTATATCACTGTCTTTGTGAATATTCAAACTAAGGTCTTTCTGTTAGCAATAACCTTGCTAAACTCCTCAGCTTTGACGGAGCGGACGGATATGGGTGTAAACATCGTCGTAATTGACGCCGGGCATGGGGGTAAGGACCCAGGTACAAAAGGCGTGTTTTTGAAGGAAAAGGATGTCTCACTCAAAATCGCTTTGAAGGTCGGCAATTACATCGAGAAGAATATACCCGGGGTAAAAGTGATATACACCCGTAAAGATGACCGGTATATTGCCTTGGATGAGCGTGCGGCAATTGCCAATAAAAACAAAGCGGATCTTTTTATTTGTATTCATGCCAACGCGATTTTTAAACCGGAAATAAACGGGACTGAAACCTATGTCATGGGGCTTCATAAATCGGAGGGCAACCTTGATGTTGCCAAGCGGGAAAACTCTGTGATCCTGCTGGACGATAACTATGAAGAACGCTATGAGGGATTTGACCCCAAAAGCCCGGAGTCAAACATTTTATTTTCGATTGCACAAAGCGCCTTCCAGGAGAGCAGCCTTAAGTTTGCGGAGAAAGTGGAAGGACAATTTAAGAACCGAATCGGCCGGCGCAGTCATGGTGTGAAGCAAGCAGGATTTTGGGTGCTGTGGCGCACCGCCATGCCCAGTGCGTTAATTGAAGTAGGATTTCTTACCAATCCGAAAGAAGAAAAATTTTTAAGCGACGAAAAAGGTATGGACCTGATCGCTTCGGGTATTTACCGGGCTTTTAAGGATTATAAAACACAAGTTGAATCAATAAACTGAACATTGTGAGAAATAAAGAATTTGTTGTAGGACTTTTTGCTGCGGTGGCGATCGTTCTGCTGTATTTTGGATTTAACTTCTTGAAGGGAATTGACTTTTTTTCGACGACTACCAAATACTATGCGATCTATGAGAATGTAAATAGCCTGGCGGTTTCCAATCCGGTTTTGGTGAGTGGTTTTGCCGTAGGCCGTGTGAGTAACATTCAGATTATGGCAAATAAGAGGCACACGGTATTGGTTGAAATTGACATTGATTCCAAGATAAAACTGGGTGACACTACCAAAGCAATTCTGGATAGCGAATTGTTGGGAGGAAAATATTTACTGCTTTCTATTGGCAATGTCTCCAATCCGCGGAAGCCGGGCGATACGATTCTTTCCGAAGTGGCAAGGGGTATGTTTGACGTCTTGACAGAATCGGCTGAGCCGGTAGCAAACGATGTACAGTCTACCCTGAGAAAATTTAATGTAGTTATTGAAAATCTTGCCAAAAACTCACAACGCCTGGACTCCATTTTCGTGAAGCTCCAAAAGACACCTGACATTCTGAATGCAACGTTGACGAATGCCAGTCGCAAAATCGATTTGCTGTCAACCAATTTCGTTGACGTGGCGGCCAACCTGAACACCACGCTGGCAGATTTGAAACCAACGCTGAAAAATTTCGCGGTATTGTCAGATTCGCTTAAGCGAATGGAATTGAACAAGACGTTGGGGAAAACACAACAGACACTCAACAGCCTGAATGAAACGCTGGCAAAATTAAAGAAGGGTGATAATACAGTAAGTAAATTGATGACGGAGGATTCTTTATATGTGAATCTGAATAAACTTCTGATTCATATGGATAGCCTGATTAATCATTTGAATAATTATCCAAAGCATTTTACCGCACCGCTGGGGAAAAGCAGAAAAAAAGTTGAGCGTGACCTTAAGCGCGACGAAGAGAAAAAGAAGGCCGCGGCTGTTCAAAAGAAATAAAATGTTACACGAACCAATCCGCACCGCGTATGGACCTGGAATTCAACCGGAATGAAGACCTTTTTAAACAACTGTGTTTTCAACTGGAAGACAAAGGAAGAAGAATTCGCCTGGGCGGCGGTGAAAAGAAAATTGAAGAGCAACATAAAAAAGGAAAACTCACGGCCCGGGAAAGAATTGCCTATCTGATCGATCCGGGATCAGAATTTTTGGAAATCGGTTTGTTGGCGGGTGACGGCATGTATAAAGAACAAGGGGGCTGTCCGGGTGGCGGAGTGGTCACAGGCATGGGAAAGATCAAGGACCGTCTTTGTATAATCGTTGCAAATGACGCTACCGTAAAGGCAGGCGCCTGGTTTCCTATTACTGCTAAGAAAAATCTACGGGCTCAGGAGATTGCCATGGATAACCATTTGCCGGTCATCTACCTCGTAGACAGTGCTGGTGTTTTTCTGCCGATGCAGGATGAAATATTTCCTGATAAAGAGCATTTCGGCAGACAATTTCGCAATAATGCAAAGATGTCTTCGATGGGGATCGTTCAGATTGCAGCCATCATGGGGAGTTGTGTCGCCGGCGGTGCCTACCTCCCAATCATGTCAGATGAGGCCATGATTGTCGATAAGACCGGCTCCATTTTTTTGGCTGGCTCCTATCTGGTAAAAGCTGCCATTGGCGAAGAGATCGACAACGAAACACTTGGCGGAGCCACCACCCAGTGTGAGATCTCCGGAATCACAGACAATAAATTTCCCAATGATCAGGCCTGTCTCGGTTACATTCGGAGTATCATGGACAAGGTCGGGAAAAAGACGGTAGCAGGGTTTGATCGCACCGAAACCCGGATGCCCAGGGAAAAACCTGAAGAAATATTCGGCATTTTTCCCGCAGACCGTTCCAAGCCTTACGATACACTGGAGATTATTAAACGCCTGGTGGACAATTCCGAATTTGATGAGTACAAGGCCTTATATGGGAAGACGCTGATCTGTGGATATGGAAGGGTGGATGGATGGGCCGTAGGTATTGTAGCCAACCAGCGGAAAGTGGTAAAGACCAAGAAGGGGGAGATGCAGATGGGGGGTGTGATCTACTCGGATTCCGCGGATAAAGCGGCCCGCTTCATCATGAATTGCAATCAGCGGAAAATTCCCCTGATATTTTTACAAGATGTAAGCGGATTTATGGTCGGCAGCAAAGCCGAACAAGGAGGCATCATCAAAGACGGCGCGAAAATGGTGAGTGCAGTGGCCAATTCAACGGTCCCAAAATTTACGGTGATCATGGGAAATTCATACGGTGCTGGGAACTATGCAATGTGCGGCAAGGCCTATGATCCCCGTCTGATCGTAGCGTGGCCTACGGCTCAAATTGCCGTCATGAGTGGATCGTCCGCCGCCAAAACCTTGTTGCAAATTCGCGTAAGCACCCTCAAAGGTCAGGGTAAAACCATTGCAAAGGAAGAAGAGGATGCCTTATTGAAAGAAATTACAGACCGCTACAATGAGCAGCTAAGTCCTTACTATGCCGCTGCGCGCCTGTGGGTTGATGCGGTCATTGATCCTTTGGAGACCCGGAAAACTATTTCTATGGGGATCGA
>JAYWDP010000245.1:0-5841 GCA_043779775.1 Cyclobacteriaceae bacterium | reverse complement strand
AACCCGGTTTCTCATAAAAATGAAAGTCGTCTTACCTTAGCAAGACGATTTTCCTGGTTGTTTTATTTTAATTGAACACAATTGAACCTTCAGAAACTGGCTGCGCGGGAGTCACTTTCACACTAAACACACGTTCCTTCAACTTCGCCACCAGTAAGTACATTACAGGAACAAGGAAAAGTGTGAGGAAAGTTCCAAAGATCAATCCGAAGATTATGGTCCATGAGAGCGGTCCCCAGAATGCCACGTTATCGCCGCCGAAGAAAAGATGTGGATTGAATTCAGTAAATAACATTACGAAGTCGATGTTTAGGCCCACGGCCAATGGAATGAGACCCAGGGTTGCTGCCATGGCGGTCAGGAGCACGGGTGTCATCCGGGTCTTGGCTGCTTCGGCGATCGCTTCGCGTAGTTCCATGCCTTGTGAGCGCAGCAAGTCGGTAAATTCAACGAGTAATATTCCGTTTCTCACCACAATTCCCGCCAGGGCCATGACACCAACCCCCGACATGACAATAGAGATCTCCATTTTGAAAAGGGAGAAGCCTATCAGCACACCGATGATACTAAACACAATTTCGGCGAGAATAATCAAGGGCTTGCTCGTGGAATTGAACTGCGTCACCAGGATCATAAAAATTAAGCCAAAGGCGACCATGAATGCTACTCCAAGAAAATTCTGGGTCTCAGCCTGATCTGCCTGTTCACCGGTCATTTTAATAGTAACACCATCGGGTATATTCATTGAAGCCAGTTTAGATTGAATGTCTGCAACAACTTCATTGGCATTGAATTCACTCAGTACATTCGATGACAATGTAATGACTCTCTTTTGATCAATTCGTCGAATGCCGGCATAACTATTGGAGTACTCTATTTTTGCCACCGAAGACATCGGCACCTGACGCACCGCTCCCCCCGCCGCCATATCGCGATAGGTAAGGGGAAGGTTCATAAGCGTGTTGATGTCATTCCTCAAACCTTCCTCAATCCGCAAAGTGATTTCATATTCATCATTGTTATCACGGAATTTCGAAACCTCTCTTCCATTGATAGCCGTGTTGAGTGCCATGCCAATCTGGGCCGTAGAGATACCTTCGCGATTGGCTTTCTCGCGATCAATGGAAACAATAATCTCCGGTTTGTCGCTCTGAAAATCCGATTTAAGTTCTTCTACTCCCGGCACCTGCAAGGAATCAAGATATCGCTTGACGCGGTTGGCCGTTCCAACCAGAATATCAAAGTCTTCAGCCGCAATTTCAATACTCACCGGCTTGCCCGTGGGAGGTCCCCCGGCTTCCTTATTCACCGAAATTTCTGCACCCCGTATTCCCTTTACTCCCTCCCGTATTTTGTCCATGTACACTCGGGTAGACTGACCATTTCTATTGGCAAAGCCGACAAAGGCAACGCTTACTTTTCCGAGGTGCGGTTGCGCATTGGTTCCTGCAAATCGGTCCTCGGAAGCACCAATGGCAACATTGGAAATGATTGATTCAACGATGGGATTATTGGCACCAACGACGTCAATAACCCGACCCTCAACGATATGCGTGATGGAATCGGTTACACGCTGGTCCGTGCCGATGGGCATGGTGATATAAGCGTAGATAAAGTTAGGATCTCCATTGGGAAAAAATACTACCGGTGGTTTCCGGATATAGGTAAACACGATAGAGAATATAAACAAAAACAAAACGGCCGTCACCACCCAGATCGGTCTGTATTTTTTCAGAAGGAAAGATAATATGTTTTTAAATTTGCTCTGCACACCAGGCCAGAAATCAGTCTGAAAATGTGAGATCACTCTGCTCAGCACGAAGTGATACAAAGAATAAACGCCAAACATGAACACGGCAAAATTGCCCATTCCAAACCAACCCACGATGTAGGACATCAGAGCAAGGGCGCCAAAAACGATAGCCGTAATTTTATAGCCACGGGTGAATTTGCTTTTGCCTTCCTGCTCATGATCATGAGGTGTCATGAAATCTGCGGCAAATACCGGATTCATGATGTAAGCCACCAACAAGGAAGCCAACAGCGTTACGATCAATGTAATCGGCAAGTAGACCATAAATTTACCAATGACTCCAGGCCAGAAAGCTAAAGGGACAAAGGGAGCCAATACCACGAGGGTTCCGGAAAGGACCGGGAGAAATACTTCCCCGGCGGCAATCTTGGCTGCTTTACGGATGGGTACTTTACCATTGTCATACACCCGGTGTGTGTTCTCAATTACCACAATCGCATCATCGACCACAATCCCCAGTGCCAGCAAGAATGAAAAGAGCGTCATCATGTTCAGGGTATAACCCAGGGTAGGGAACACCAAGAATGCGATGAAACTTGAAAGCGGCACCGACAAGCCCACAAAAATGGCATTGGTGGCGCCCATGAAAAACATCAGGATGATGGTCACTAGCACAAAGCCGATAATAATGGTATTGATAAGGTCGTGGAGTGTGGTGCGCGTATTTTCCGATTGGTCGGCCGTAATAGTAACAACAACTCCTGAGGGCAGGATATTCTCCTTAAAGTTTTTAACGATCTCATTGATCTGGTCGGAGGCAATGATCAAATTTTCACCACTTCTCTTGATGACATTCAGGGTAATTACATTCTTGCCATCCAGACGGGCAAAGCTTTCTTGTTCCTTATGTGAATCGATGACTTCCGCGATATCTTTCAAGTACACTTTACCGCCTTTGGTAGAGACCACTACCGTGTTGCCAATTTGCTCTGCAGAAATATATTCTCCATTTACCGTAAGTGAACGCTTCATACCATCCACCGAAAGCTGACCACCTGGGATGATTACATTCTCTCCTCCGATGGTATTGGCGATATCGTCCAGGCTCACACCCGCTGATCCCAATTTAAACATGTCCACATTGATTTGAATTTCTCGGGTCAGCGCGCCCACAATATCCACGCGCCTGATTTCACGAATACTTTCAATGGCATCCTGCATCTGTTCCGCATACTTTTTCAGCGATTGTAAATCATAGTCGCCTGAAAGGTTGACGAACATGATCGGCATGGCAGAAATATCGATGTCAATCACTTGCGGGTCATCTTTTAAATCCGTGGGGAGTTTGGGTTTCGCCCGGTCCACAGCATCTTTGACCTCTTGCTTGGCCTTATCAACGTCAATGTCAGTTTCAAATTCAATGATCACATTGGAAAAACTTTGGACCGAGTTGCTCTTAATCTTTTTGACTCCCGAAATGGATTTTACTTCCTTTTCAATCTCCTTGGAGATCAGGTTCTCAATATCCGTAGGTGCTGCCCCCGGATAAACTGTTGCCACAAAAATCTGTGGGAACACCACTTCAGGAAAATTTTCCTTGGGAAGACTCCTGTAGGTCATGATACCGGCCAAACAGATGATCGCGGTGGCCACATAAATGCTGACTTTATTATCTATGGCCCAACTGGTGGGCTTGAATTCTTTTTCTGTGTCTTGCATGTTGTTGGATATTGGAGGTTAGAAGTTGGAGGTTGGAAGCCTGTTAAATTTTTAGCAGCTCTCCGTCATTGAGTCCCTGGTAGCCCACGGTAATAATTTTATCACCCGCTTTGAGTCCGCTCTTGATCTGAGCAAAGTTGTCATACACACCCCCTACGGCTACAATTCTTTTCCTTGCCACGAGCTGCGTGCCATTCATTTCAGCGACATAAACAATTTTCTGATTGTTCACATCTTGCACAATATTTACAGGAACTACAATCGCTGAGGAATCCGAATAAAAAATAACCCGCAGCACGCCCGTCATGTTCGGCCGGAGATCATCGTTGGCAGGCAGGGCCACTTCGATGGGGAAAGTTCTTGAAAGTTGGTTGATGATTCTCCCCACAAAAGTTACTTTCGCCTCAAGCGTCTTGTTGACATCTGAAAAAGTGAGTTTCACCTTATTACCCTTCTCAATGGAGGTGACATAGGCTTCTGAAACATTGGCTTTCACCTTGAGGTTATTGCTGCTTACGACACGGAAGGCCGGCAGGCCCGGTGCTGCATTTTGACCGATCTTCAGGGATACTTCATCAACCGAACCGTTAATGGGTGATTTGATGCGCGCCATGTCGAGTTGTTCATTCAATATTGCCAACCGCTTCTCCAGGCTCTTTTTATTATTCCTGGCTTGTAAATACTGCACTTCGGTGCCAATCTTTTGTTCCCACAGATTTTTTTGACGTTCATAAACTGTATTCGCAAGCTCCAGGCCGGATTTTGCTTCTTCAATACTCCGCAGGGTAATGGCATTGTCTATTTGCGCCAGGGTTTGTCCTTTCGAAACCAAGTCACCTTCCTTTACAAATACCAGTGCAATAATTCCCGCGGTGCGGGCACTCACTAAAATATTATCAACCGCTTCTACAGAACCTTGGGTTTGGACAAAGAAGTCAAATGGACGCGGTGCCAGGTCTTTTACGGCAACGTCCTTCATTCTGACCGCAACGGCCTCCGGGTTTTCCTTAGCCATTTCGTCTTCAAGCTTCTTGATTTCCTGGGTTGTCTTGGCCTGTTGAGCCTTAAGCTTTTCTAGTTGTACTTTCTTATCATCAGTAGGAGAACTTGCACTGCAGGCAGCAATAAATACTGCAATGGCTACTGTAATAGTAATGCGTGAGTATAAATTAGTTTTCATATTACTTATTTAGCTTCTTTAATAAATTTATTTTGTTCGTAAGAGGAGGGCAATAATCTGCCGTATGCTTTATCGAGGTCGACTTTGGCAACCATGGCATCAAACAATGCCGAGTAATAATTTGTTTGAGCGGTCCGCAAACTATTTTCAGCATCTGTGACTTCGAGACTGGATCCTACACCCTGCTCATATTTGATTTTTGTAACACGGGCAACATTGCCGGCGAGGTCCTGATTTTCTTTTTGGGCTCCCAGGGCTAAAATCGCATTCTCAAAACTTATGGAAGACTGTTCAACTTCAAAATCGATTGAATTCTTCAGGTTGATGAAGTTGTTGTCCATTTGCATTAGTCTCAATTTTTCCTGCTGAATGCGGAAAGAGCGGGAAAGACCAGTAAAAATCGGGACATTTAAACTTACACCGATTTGAGAAAACCCATACCACTTATCAGGACCAAGACCAGCGACATCGTCGATGGATGAATTAGTCTGAAAAATCCCAGGAATATTTGGTGATTGTGTCGAGGAACCCAATGTACCGAAAGCAGAGATTACCGGAACAGCGGCAGCATATTGATTTTTGATATTCAATTGCTGAAGGCGATAGTTTACTTCCAGCACTTTATAATCTGGTCGGTTATGATAGTCAAAACCATTGCGATCCATGGTTGCTATAGGATCCACCTGAACATCAGCGATATTGCCTTCAATTTCAATGGGTTGATCCTGAGGATAATTCATCTGAAATTTAAGCAACTGCAAACCGAGCTCATTTAGGTTCCTGAATTTATCACGTTCAGATCGAAGGTTATTCAACGTCACTTTCACGCGATCCACATCGATACTTTCGGCGAAACCGTTTTTGTTGAGCGCAATAGTATTGCGCAATAAAGAATCAACCCTTCCCAAATTATTATCAAACAATTTTGTGCGTTCTTTATTAATCAGTACGGCATAATACGCTTTTGTTACTTGTTGGATAATATCTTGTTGCGTCTGCTCAGTGGTTTTAACAGACAAGTCCTTAAATGTACTGGCAGCTTTCAGTCCAACGAGATAAGATCCATTAAAGATCAACTGGTTCAGGGTGAGGCTGGCAGTTCCTGAACTCGGCAACTGGAAGGGATTCTTAGCAGCAATAGCATCTCCCGGTTTAATTCCAGGCACTCCGCTCAGGTCACCCGTAATAC
>JAYWDP010000244.1:0-5876 GCA_043779775.1 Cyclobacteriaceae bacterium | reverse complement strand
ATCCCAAAGAGTTTGAGCGCCTGACGGGAAAGTGGAAGGATGATTTTGAGAGATTGGAAAAACAAATTAAACTCGCGATGGAATTAAAGTCCGTCATTATTCTCAAGGGTGCGAGGACCTCTATTGCTTCGCCTACAGGCGCTGTATATTTCAACAGTACCGGCAATGCAGGCATGGCTACCGGAGGAAGCGGCGATGTCCTCACCGGTATTCTGACTGGAATCATGGCCCAGAAATATTCGCCACTTGAAACGGCTATCCTGGGAGTTTTCTTGCACGGCATGTCTGGCGATCTGGCCGTACGTGAAAAAGGGATGAACTCCCTGATCGCTTCCGACCTTATCGACTTTTTGCCGGAAGCTTTTAATTCGGTTTCCCGGTGACCATTGGTCTCCGAAAACATCAAAATTGTATACGGTGTTTAAACTATTGGCTTACCATTTGCATCTAATCGTTAATAAAATACGTACATATCAGTCATGAAATGGTCTAAACCCATAATTTTCACTGTTTTCGTACTCTGGCTAACCCAATTTGCGGTGGCCCAGAGCCACGATTCTTTTGCTTCGGTAAGCGTCGATCCGGTTAAATCGGTGAAGATTTTCCCCAATCCAGCCACCGACTTCCTCAGTATTAAGTTTGAAACTCCCATAGCCAAAACCATCAAAGTCACCCTGCACAACATAATCGGTAATTTGCTGGAGGTGGAGAGTGAAATTGTCGATGAATTCGAAATCAGGCTGAAAGTAAAAGACCTTCCAACGGGTTATTATCTGTTGGCGCTCAAGGATGAAGGCAATTCAAGGAGTTCAATCAAGTTCCTCAAACACTAACCCATTTTATTAGTCGTTTGGTTTCTTTATTTTTCAGGAGTTATCTGAAACCTGAAATCTGAAACCTAACCCTTGAAACGCATCCTGGCAGTAGATATTGGCACGACGAGTGCAAAAGCCCTTGTGGTCAGTGAGCGGGGTGAAGTACTGGCCAGTTCACAAGAGTTTTATTCCATCTATAACCCTCAACCGGATTACGCTGAACAGAATCCGGAAGAAATATTTACAGCCGTTAAAAAAATTATCCGCAGTGCTGCCGATCAGGTGAAAGGGCAAGTGGATGGTGTGAGCTTCAGCAGCGCCATGCATAGTTTGATACTGGTGAACGAAGCCGGTGTCGCCCTTACCCCTTTGATTACTTGGGCAGACTTGCGGAGTAAAGACGAAGCACGCGAACTTAGGAGCCGGCCCGAAGGCCAAATAATTTATAAGGAGACGGGCACGCCCATTCACTCCATGTCTCCGCTATGTAAAATATTGTGGTTCAAGAAGCATGCACCTGAAGTATTCGCGCAAGCCTTTAAATTTATTGGCATCCGGGAATATATAGGAAGTAAGCTCTTTCATGAATATACCATCGATCATTCCATCGCATCTGCCACGGGAATGTTCAATGGCGCTGCCAGAGAGTGGTGCACAAGGGCCCTGGAAGTCACGGGACTTTCAGCCCGACAGCTTTCAACTCCTCGCCCGGTTTATCATATTTCAAAAATTGCAGATGAAAAAATGGCCGCCGACCTTGGCCTGGCTGTTCATATTCCCTGGATACTCGGTGCCAGTGACGGATGCCTCGCCAACCTCGGAAGTGGTGCGATGGATGCCGAGACCTTGTCGGTAACTGTCGGGACCAGTGGTGCAGTGCGGAAGGCAGTCAAAGAAATTAATGCGGATGTGCATGGCAGGACCTTTCACTATCTGCTGGATGAAGAAAATATAATCACCGGAGGGGCGTCCAACAATGGGGCAGTATTGGTGCAGTGGTACGCTGAAAAATTTTTAAAGGAAAAAGTCAATGTACATTCATTCGGCGAGCGCGCAGCTTCGGTACCAGTGGGCGCTGAAGGATTGATTTTTTTACCCTATGTCATGGGGGAGCGTGCGCCGGTGTATGATCCCGAGGCCACAGGTGTTTTTTTTGGCGTGCGTCGTCAGCATACCACTGAGCATTTCATGCGGGCCATTATGGAAGGGGTGGGCTATGCACTATATTCTATCAGTGAGATTGTTGAAGCCAACTCAGGGAACTGTAAAAAAGTGATGGCCAGCGGAGGCTTCATCAGGTCACCGCATTGGGTGCAGATGATGGCGGATATTTTTGGAAAGGAGTTTCATGTCCTGGGCGCGGCAGATGCTTCATCTCTGGGCGCAGCCCTGCTTGGCTTTAAGGCATTGGGGGTTGAAACGCATTTTCAGTTTCCTACAGAAAAAGTATTCTATCCTGATAAAGCAAATCACAAAAAATATCTCTCGTATTTTACTGTATATAAAAATCTTTATCCTCACCTTTCATCAGACTTCCAGTCTTTGGGGCAAATATTTAACCCTGATGAAACGTGAAATCTTGAACCTGAAACCTTAGACTTTGGACTTTAAACCTTAAAGAAAATTTAATGTCATTTATCATCGTTTTAGGTTGTATCATCTTATTGCTGATACTGATTTTATTAAAAATAAATCCGCTGCTGGCCTTGCTCGTAGTCTCTATTGTGACGGGCCTTTCACTGGGAATCACCCCGGATCTGGTCATCAAATCAATTCAAACCGGAGTTGGTGATACCCTGGCAGGCCTTGCACTGGTGCTGGGGCTGGGCGCTATGTTTGGAAAGATGATTGAGATCAGCGGCGCCGCAAGTCAGATTAGCAATACGCTTATCCAAAAATTCGGCAGAGAAAGACTGCCATGGGCGATGGCACTGACAGGCCTCGTCGTGGGTATTCCCCTTTTCTACAATGCTGGTTTTATCATTTTGATCCCACTGATATTTTCAGTGGCGCAGACTTCAAGGGTACCGTTATTATGGGTGGCTGTTCCCACCGCTGCCGCATTATCTGTAACCCATGGATTCCTCCCTCCCCATCCCGGACCTACGGCCATCGCTGCCATATTTCATGCTGATATAGGAAAAACCCTGCTCTATGGTTTTATTGTCGCATTGCCAGCAGCGGTAATTGCGGGTCCGGTATTTGCACAATTTGTCAAGAGAATTAAAACCGGAGAAATTAAATCAATGACAACCACGGAAATCATTGGTGACCTGCCTTCCGTGTCATTGAGTTTCAGCATGGCGGTGTTCCCCGTCTTATTGATTTCTCTAGCCACCATTGGCAGGGATTTTTTGCACATGAATCATCCGGTCATACAACTTATTGCGGAGCCCGCCTTTGCTCTTCTGCTTTCGGTTTTTCTTGCTGCCTACTTTTTGGGGTGGAGGAGGGGTCTGTCTACAAAACAAATCATGAACTTTCTTCAGGATTCCATTTCGGGTATTGCCATGATCATGATGATTATTGCTGCTGGGGGTGGCTTCAAACAAGTTCTCATCGACAGTGGCATGGCACAGACTGTGGCCCAATATGCATCCAATATATCAGTCTCGCCCCTGGTGCTTGCCTGGCTGATCGCAGCAGTGGTTAGGGTATGCATTGGCTCTGCTACGATTGCCGGTCTTACTGCCGGTGGGATTGTATCTTCTATGGCGATGAGTTCCGGCGTCAGTCCTGAAATGATGGTGCTGAGTGTAGGTGCCGGCAGCCTGATGTTTTCACATGTTAATGATACGGGATTCTGGATGTTTAAAGAATACTTTAATTTGTCGCTGAAACATACCTTCATGTCATGGTCAGCGTTGGAAACAATCGTATCCATCACAGGGCTGGCGGGCGTATTAATTTTAAATAAGATTATCTCGGGTTGAATTTGCCTGGAGGCCGTAAGGTTTTTAGAAAAAACCGGAGGTGGAAAAAAAGTTCTGAGTTCTGAGTTCAGGGTTCTGATTACCGATTACTGATTACCGCTTATCCCTCACCAAACTACCGATTAAGCAACTCCCTCAGCTTCCCTACAAACCCCATCACATCTTCTTCCGTAGTATCCCAGGAACACATCAGCCGCACTTCGTGAGTCTTTTCATTCCACACATAAAAAGGAAAATGTTGCTGAAGGGTAGGAATAACATATGCCGGAAGTGTGGCAAACAGTCCGTTCGCATCTACCGACTGTGTGAATTTAACCTCAGGTATTTTTTTCATCTCCCGCTCAAGAAGTTTTGCCATGGCGTTGCTATGGGCGGCATTTTTTTTCCAGAGATCCTGACTCAGCAATGCTTCAAACTGAACTGAAATGAACCGCATCTTGGAGTGGAGTTGCATGGCTTGCTTACGGAGATATTTTACTGAGGTTGCCAATTCAGGTTTGAAAAAAATCACCGCCTCGCCAAACATTAATCCGTTTTTTGTTCCGCCAAAGGAAAGTACGTCTACTCCGGCATCCCGTGTAAAGACGGCCAGTTCCTTGTCCAGGGATACCGCCGCGTTGGCAATCCGCGACCCATCCATATGAAGATAAAGTCCTTTTTCCTTTGCTACAGCAGAAAGTGCTTTGACTTCTTCGGTGGAATAGACTGTTCCAAATTCAGTGCTCTGGGAAATCGAAATAACTTTCGCCTGCGGATGATGTTGATCACCGATTCGCTGAATTTTATCTAACACCTGCTGCGGGCGGAGTTTTCCATCAGCGGCAGGGATCGTAACCAGTTTACATCCCGTAAATCTCTCCGGGGCCGTTGACTCATCCACATTGATATGGGCGCATTCCGAACAAAGAATTGAGTTAAAGGACTGTGTCAACGCAGACAGGCCCAATACGTTGGCTCCGGTACCGTTATATACAAAGAATACTTCTATGTCATCGCCAAAAATACTTTTGAAATGCCAGATGGCCTGGGAGGTATAGGGATCGTCACCATAGGAGACCGTATGAACTTCATTTGCCTTTATCAGCGCCTTTAATATATCGGGATGAGCGCCAGCATAGTTATCACTGGCAAAGGATTTCATTTTATTCATTTAAAAAGTCAGTTGAAGGGTGATGGCTTCTCCTTTGCGCTTGACGGTAACGGGCACTGTCTGTCCTTTTTCAAATTTACCGAGCGTCTCCATGTAGGCCTGGATATCTTTTATGGTGTATTCTCCGATCTGAATAATCAGGTCACCCGTGAGGATTCCCGCCTTTTGCGCTGGTTTACCTTCGCTCACACCATCTACTTTTAAGCCAGACTCGTCAGAGGTATAACTTGGCATCACACCCAGGGTTACTTTAAAAGAGCGGGCCGAGCCCATCGATTTATTTTTTGTCGATAGGAATGCAAGTTTCGGCTGGCTGTCTTCCGATTCAATCACTTTGATAATGATATTCAGCACTTTCACTTCTCCGGCATAATTAATCTTATCCCAATCGTCCGATGGTTTGTGGTAATCACTGTGAGATCCTGTAAAGAAATGCAATACAGGAATGTTTTTAAGGTAGAAGGAAGTGTGGTCTGAAGGTCCCGTGCCCGATGAATCTGTTTTGATTGGCACTTCATCGGTACCAATTTTCTTCAATAGGGTTTCCCACACCGCACTCGTGCCGGAACCACTCACCGACAAACCGTTTTTCATATCCAGTCTGCCCACCATGTCCAGGTTGATCATGAAGTCTGCTTTGGAGAGGTCAATCGTCGGATGCTCCGTAAAGTATTTTGATCCATAAAGGCCCAACTCCTCACCGGAGAAACAAATGAAAAGGAAGTTATTTTTCTCTCTCACAGAATTGGTTTTGAAATATCGGGCTAACGCGAGTACACCGGCGACGCCGGAAGCGTTATCGTCAGCGCCATTATGAATTTTCCCCTGGGAATTGGCATCCAGGGATCCGCCTTCCTGGCCCAACCCGAGATGGTCATAGTGAGCCCCGATGATGATCGTATTTTCGCCTCCATTATCCAGATAAGCAACAATATTGCGTGCAGTTCCGGGCTCGCCGGTGCCGTGTGTGCCGGACTT
>JAYWDP010000243.1:0-15758 GCA_043779775.1 Cyclobacteriaceae bacterium | reverse complement strand
CTGTTCATATCCAGGACATTGCCGAACATGAGCGGATCCCTAAGAAATTTCTGGAGGCTATCCTGTTGGAAATGCGGAATGCTAAAATTTTGCACAGTAAGAAAGGAAAAGGCGGCGGCTATTATCTGTACAAGAAACCGGAAGAAGTCAATATGGTGGAGATCATACGCCTCATGGATGGCGCCATCGCAATGTTGCCCTGCGTTTCACTCAACTATTATGAGCCCTGCGAAGAATGTAAGGATGAAAAGACCTGTGGTATACGCGATGCCTTCACCGGCGTGCGCGATGAAACCCTCAAACTGCTTTCTAAAAGCACGCTGGCCCACATCGTCAAAAGGCAACGGGAATTGGCGAAGTAAATTTCTTAATAATCTATTAAGTTAATAGACTTTAATTCTATATTTGCTGCCCAAACTAAATCTTAAAATTTATGTCAGTTCGATTAGGAGATATTGCGCCTGATTTTACAGCGCAAACTACAGAGGGTCCCATCCAATTTCATAAGTGGCTGGGCGACGGATGGGGAGTTCTTTTTTCACATCCTGCCGATTTCACACCAGTATGTACCACAGAGCTTGGCGCCGTGGCGAAACTTCGTGCCGAGTTTGATAAACGGAATGTGAAAGTGGTCGCGTTGAGCGTTGATCCACTCGAGTCACATACTAAATGGATCAGCGATATCAATGAAACCCAACACACTACGGTCGACTTCCCGATTATCGCGGACCCTGAGTTCGAAGTAGCCAATCTCTACGACATGGTTCACCCTGAGGTGAGCGATAAATTTACTGTTCGCTCGGTGTTTGTGGTTGGCCCCGATAAAAAAGTAAAACTTACCATCACCTATCCCGCCGCAACAGGAAGAAATTTTGATGAAATTCTTCGTGTCATCGACAGTTTGCAACTAACCGCCAAATATAGTGTTGCTACTCCGGCCAATTGGAAGCACGGTCAGGATGTGATCATTACTGCAGCAGTAAAAGATGAAGACATAGCAGCTAAGTTCCCTAAAGGTCACAACCGGATTAAACCATATTTAAGGACTACTCCGCAACCAAATTTATAATGTTCAATGTTTAAGGTTCAAGGCTTGCCTGCCGAAGCTGTCTCAGCGCAGGCAGGTTCCAAGTTGTTCGAAACATTGAACTTTGGACCTTGAACGTTGAACCTTACCTAACATTCGTTATCGCCTCAATTCAAAATTATTCTTCGAAAAGGATTGAATGTGTTCGTATTTTTCTGCATCCTTGTAGTATATCAGCTAATAAAATGGTGAAGTTGAAGAGTTTAAAGGTAAGATGTGAGGGAGTGGTACAGGGTATCAATCGTGTGTATGTGCTGATTTTGGTCATTATTATTCTGCAACCGGCGGGGTGGTGTTGATCTGATTTTATTAACAGAATTTTCAACCGCCCCGATAACCTCGGGGCGGTTTTGTTTTCCAGTACTGACAACAAACTAACGATTGTTTTAAAATCTTATGTATTACAACGAAAGCACGGTCCTCTTCCTCGACGGGAAATTTGTCAAAGCAGTTGATGCAAAAATAGACCTGTTCGGCCAGACGCTCCACTATGGCTATGGTGTGTTTGAAGGCATTCGCGCCTATCAAACTATCAACGGAACAAAGATTTTTAAGTCACATGAGCATTACCAACGTCTGAAGCGCAGCTGTGATTTACTTTCACTGCCTCTTGATTATAGTGAGGAAGAACTGACACAGCTCTCCTATCAATTGCTGAAAAAAAATAGTTTGTCGAACGCTTATCTCCGCCCACTCGTTTTTTCGGGTCCCAATATGTCGTTGTCCGCCCCGAAGAGCGTTTCGATTATGATCGCCGCCTGGGATTGGGGAAAATATTTCAGTAATACTTCTTTGCGGGTGTGCATTTCATCTTTCCAGCGCCCTAACCCAAAATCGATAAAGATGGAAGCCAAAGCGTGTGGTCATTATGTAAATTCTATCATGGCGACTATGGAAGCTCGGGAACGGGGATTTGATGAAGGCCTGATGTCGGATATGAGTGGCTTCGTCGCCGAAGGACCCGGAGCCAATTTCTTTTTTGAGAAAGAGGGTGTGCTCTATACACCTCCGCTGGGAAATATTTTACCGGGTATCACCCGTAGCACCGTACTGGACATTTGCAGAGAACTGGACATTCCCATAAAGGAAACACATTTCAGGCCTGAAGAACTCTTTGAAGCCGATGGCGCCTTCTTCTGCGGTACTGCTGCCGAGATCACTGCAATTGAATCGATCGAAGGACAGACATTTAATAAGTCTTGGAAGAAATCTTTGGGATCGGTGATACAGGAGGCATATCAAAATATCGTGCTGGATAAAAGTTATAGTTATGTTATTGTTTGAAATGATTATTTCAAGAATTGAAAATCAGTTAAGCAACACACATTAAAAAAAATGGAACTCAATAAATACAGCAAAACCCTTACTCAGGACATGGGGCTACCGGGCGCACAGGCGATGCTGTATGGCATTGGGTTAACGGAACAAGACTTGACAAAGGCACAGGTAGGAATTGTGAGTACCGGCTATGACGGCAATCCTTGCAACATGCACCTCAATGCATTGGCCGCTGAAGTCAAGAAGGCGGTATGGGAAAAGGATCTGATTGGATTGGTATTCCACTCAATCGGCGTGAGTGATGGCATGTCAAATGGTACGGAGGGTATGCGTTTTTCCCTGGTAAGCAGAGAGGTAATTGCAGATTCCATAGAGACGGTTTGTGGAGCACAGTATTATGATGGCTTGATCGCCGTCGTCGGTTGTGACAAAAATATGCCAGGGTCAATCATGGCCATGGGAAGGTTGAACCGCCCGGCCATTATGATCTACGGCGGCACGATTGCCGGGGGCCATTGGAAAGGAAAGTCTTTGAATATTGTATCGGCTTTCGAAGCGTTGGGGGAAAAACTTGCCGGCAAACTTTCAGAAGAAGACTATAAAGGTATTATCAAAAACTCCTGCCCCGGTGCCGGCGCCTGCGGAGGAATGTACACAGCCAATACAATGTCTTCGGCCATTGAAGCACTGGGCATGTCGCTTCCCTATTCATCTTCCAACCCGGCATTGAGTACAGAAAAATCGAAGGAATGTGAGGAAGCAGGACAGGCCATCCGCCTTTTGCTTGAAAAAGATATTAAGCCTCGCGACATCATGACGCTCAAGGCATTTGAGAATGCGCTGACCATCGTCATGGTCCTCGGGGGCTCTACGAATTCCGTTTTGCATTTCATTGCAATTGCCAAAAGTGTAGGACTTAAAATCACCCAGGAAGATTTTCAGCGCGTGTCGGACAAAACACCGATGCTCGCGGACCTCAAACCGAGTGGAAAATATCTCATGGAAGACCTTCACAAGATCGGAGGTACGCCCATCGTGATGAAATATTTATTTGACAAAGGATATCTGCATGGTGATTGTCTCACCGTGACCGGAAAGACCGTAGCTGAAAATTTAAAGGACATACCCGCGCTGAATTTTGAAAATCAGGATGTCGTTTATCCCCTTGAAAGACCCATAAAGAAAACTGGTCATCTTCAGATTTTATACGGCAACCTGGCGGAGAAAGGATCAGTGGCTAAAATCACCGGCAAGGAAGGCGATAAGTTTAAGGGCACCGCTAAAGTTTTCAGTGGTGAGTTTGAAGTGTTGAATGGAATTAATTCAGGAAAAATAATGGCTGGGGATGTGGTGGTGATCCGGAATGTCGGTCCCCGCGGTGCACCCGGCATGCCGGAGATGCTGAAGCCGACCTCCCTGATCATGGGAGCGGGCCTGGGAAAATCGGTGGCACTAATTACGGACGGAAGATTTTCAGGAGGGACCCATGGGTTGGTGGTAGGTCACATAACACCTGAGTCATTTGATGGCGGCCTGCTGGCACTGGTGGAGGATGGTGATTGGATTGAGATTGATGTAAAGAATCATCAGCTCAATTTGCTGGTTGATGAGAAGACCATCGCGATCCGGAGGTCACACTATAAAGTACCGACGTTGCGTGCCAAAAGTGGTGTGCTGTACAAGTATGCAAAACAAGTTAAAACAGCTGCAGATGGATGCGTTACTGACGAAGACTAAGCCGGCGGTTAGCTCAAAGGAACAGAGTCAGCCCAGACAAAAGATTTCAGGGTCGGAGGCTTTGTTGCGTAGTTTGGTGGCTGAACATGTCGATATTTTATTTGGTTATCCCGGTGGTGCGATCATGCCGGTATACGATGCGTTATATCATTTCTCAGATCAGCTTACCCATATTTTAGTTCGTCATGAACAAGGCGCGGTGCATGCTGCACAAGGGTATGCGCGGGTTTCTGGTCGGGTGGGGGTGGCATTGGTAACTTCAGGACCTGGGGCCATGAACCTGGTGACAGGGCTTGCTGACGCACAGATTGATTCAACACCGGTGGTTTGTATTACGGGTCAGGTATTTGCTCATTTACTGGGCACCGATGCATTTCAGGAAGCAGATGTGATCAACACCACTATTCCGGTAACAAAATGGAATGTGCAGATAACGGAAGCAAAAGATATTGCGCCGGCCATTGCACGGGCTTTTTATATCGCTAAAAGCGGGAGACCGGGCCCGGTGCTAGTGGATATCACAAAAAATGCTCAAAACGAGATGATCGATAGTCTTGAGTATGAAAAATGTGATAAAATCCGAACGTATAAGCCCACACCAATCTTACAAAAAACGCAGATTGATGAGGCCATTGAATTAATAAATAAAGCCAAACGTCCTTACCTGTTGGCAGGCCAGGGTGTGTTGTTGTCCGGAGCGACGAAAGAGTTGATTGCGTTCTCAGAAAAAACCGGAATCCCCGTCGCCTGTACGTTGCTGGGTCTTGGCGGTTTCCCAACGGACCATCCCAACTACGTAGGGTTCCTCGGCATGCATGGCAATTATGGTCCCAACCTGAACACGAATGAATGCGATGTGCTGATCGGACTGGGGATGCGTTTCGATGACCGGGTAACCGGAAATGTGAGTAAGTACGCCAAGCAAGCCAAAGTCATTCACATTGACATTGACAAGGCAGAAATCAATAAAATCATCAAGGCCGATGTAGCGGTTCACGCCGATGCAAGGGAAGCGCTGCAGGCACTGACAGAGAAGGCGCTTGCGAATCGTCATGATGATTGGCTGGAGACCTTCCATCAGTATGATGCGATTGAATACGAAAAGGTAATTCGGCATGAATTTAATCCAACTTCAGATCAGCTGATGATGGCGGAAGTGATTAATCACCTTTCACTCTTTACCAAAGGAGAATCCATTGTAGTGACCGATGTGGGTCAGCACCAAATGGTGACTTCCCGATACTATAAATATAAGGAGGCGAGAACCAATGTAACTTCCGGTGGCGCCGGCACCATGGGATTTGCCTTACCCGCCGCCATGGGTGCCAAGCTGGCGATGCCTCACAAACAAGTGGTAGCAGTAATCGGCGACGGAGGATATCAGATGACCATGCAGGAGTTGGGTACGATCATGCAGTATAAAATTCCGGTGAAAATTCTTTTGCTGAACAATAATTTTCTCGGGATGGTGAGACAGTGGCAGCAGCTTTTTCATGGTAAGCGCTACTCGTTTACCGAAATGCAAAATCCGGATTTTGTAAAAATTGCTGAGGCCTATGGCATTCGGGCCAGGAAAGTGGAGAAGCGGGAAGATCTTCAGGATGCCTTGAAAGTAATGCTGGCGTCTAAAGAATCTTATTTCCTGGAAGCAGTGGTAGGTAAGGAAGATAACGTGTTTCCCATGGTTCCCGCAGGAGCAGGTGTTGCCGATGTACTGCTGGAACCGGCGGGCTGAAGAGATGAATAACAAAAGAATATGAAGCAGGATTTTACAATGGAACTGACGGCGGACAATAATTTTTCCGTGCTCAACAGGATCATTAACGTTCTGAACCGGCGGAGAGTACGCATCAAGAAATTAATGGCACATGAAAATGAAGTTGATTTCCGTCAGGGTGGCGTTATTATGCTTTTACATGCAACACCTGATATGGTGGAGAAAGTGAAAGTCCAGCTTGAGAAATTAATCGAGGTTGAATCGGTCAGCTACCAGGCAGGCAACGCCACATACCTCGAGATGAGCGAGCGAATCGTCGATGTAGATTGAAACTTAGAACTTAAACACGTAATAAAATGGCCAAGATTAATTTTGGAGGAACAGTCGAAGCGGTAGTGACCCGGGAAGAATTTCCTATGGAAAAGGCGCTGGAGGTTTTGAAGCATGAAACCATCGCAATAATAGGATATGGCGTACAAGGCCCTGCTCAATCGCTAAACCTTCGTGATAACGGATTCAACGTTATTGTAGGACAGCGGAAGGGCTCCAAGTCCTGGGACAAAGCAGTTCAGCATGGCTGGGTTCCCGGAGAAACTCTTTTTGATATTGAAGAGGCTGCCAAAAAAGGCACTATCATACAATATTTATTGTCAGACGCAGGGCAGATTGCAACCTGGCCCGTAATCAAACCACACCTTACCAAAGGGAAGGCGCTGTATTTCTCCCATGGCTTTGGCGTAACCTTTAAAGAACAAACCGGCATTGTGCCATCGGCTGATATCGATGTTATTCTTGCGGCACCAAAAGGATCAGGTACTTCTGTGCGTAGATTATTTTTACAAGGCAAGGGCATCAACTCTAGCTTCGCCATTTTTCAGGATGCCACAGGAAAAGCCCGCGAGCGGGTGATTGCCCTGGGAATCGGGGTAGGATCAGGTTATCTTTTTGAAACCGATTTTAAGAAGGAAGTGTATTCCGACCTGACGGGAGAACGCGGAACCCTCATGGGCGCCATCGCCGGAATTTTTGAAGCACAATATGAAGTCCTTCGTTCCAAAGGACATTCTCCGTCAGAAGCCTTTAATGAAACGGTAGAAGAGCTCACCCAAAGCCTGATGCCGCTGGTGGCTGAAAATGGTATGGATTGGATGTATGCCAATTGTTCGACTACCGCTCAGCGTGGAGCTTTGGATTGGAAGAAAAAATTTAAAGCAGCCACCTTGCCAGTATTTAAGGAACTTTATGATAGCGTGGCCAGTGGAGCCGAAGCCAAACGAACCATTGAAACTTGCAGCAAACCAGACTACCGCGAGAAACTGGCTGAAGAATTGAAAGAAGTGCGCGACAGTGAATTGTGGCAAGCAGGTGCTGCGGTGAGGTCTTTGAGACCCGAGAAGGAGAAAGTAGAAGCAAGCATGATTAACTAATAAATAGTAGGCAATAGGCAAAAAGACAGTAGGCAAGTTAAGTAATCTGGTAACCTCAGGTTTTTGGGAAACTGGAACCCATTGCCTACTCTTATTTGCCTACTGCCTACTTTTCCCCCATGGTAGAAATAGCAAAACAGATTATAGATATAGACGCTGCACACGAAGTACTCAAAAAGGTCGTGCTCAAGACTCCATTGCAGTTCCATCGCAAGTTGTCTGAAAAGTTCAACTGCGAGGTGTACCTTAAACGCGAAGACCTTCAGGTAGTGCGCTCCTATAAAATCCGTGGAGCGTATAATTTGATTCAGAGTCTGAACCAAGAGCAATGTCAGCGGGGCATCGTATGCGCCAGCGCCGGAAACCATGCTCAGGGGGTTGCCTTTTCCTGTAAGCTGCTAAATATTCATGGCGTAATCTACATGCCGGCCATAACACCAAAACAGAAGATCAACCAGGTAAAAATGTTCGGCGGCAGTCACATCGAGATTGTCCTGGTGGGTGACACGTTTGATGAATGTCAAAACTATGCGATGGCATATGCTCATGAACATGAAAAAGTTTTTATACCGCCCTTCGACCATGCTAAAATCATTGAAGGCCAGGGCACGGTAGGGAAAGAAATTCTGGAAGACCAGAGTGACATTGATTTTGTCTTTGTACCGGTAGGCGGAGGAGGTCTTGCTGCGGGCATAATTACTTATTTTAAGATGTATGCTCCCCAAACAAAGATTATTGGCGTCGAGCCGCAGGGTGCACCCTCCATGAAGGAAGCACTCGCGGCGGGCAAGCCAGTCATGCTGGAAAAAATTCAGCGGTTCGTAGATGGAGCTTCCGTAAAGAAAGTGGGTGATCTGACATTTGAACTTTGTAAAAATTCGCTGGCGGATATGCTGCTGGTCCCGGAAGGGAAAGTAAGTTCTACGATATTACAATTGTATAACGAAGATGCTATCGTGGCAGAGCCTGCCGGAGCATTGTCCATCGCCGCACTCGATCAGTGTGCCGATCAGTTGAAGGGAAAAAAAGTTGTCTGCATCGTCAGTGGAGGGAACAATGACATCGACCGGATGCAGGAGATCAAAGAGCGATCATTACTTTTTGAGGGACTTAAGCATTATTTTATCATTCGCTTTGCGCAACGGCCGGGCGCGCTGAAAGAATTTGTAAATCACATTCTGGGACCCAATGACGATATCGTAAGGTTTGAATTTATTCAAAAGCACAATAAAGAGACGGGCCCGGCCCTCATCGGGATTGAGGTAAAAACAAAAGAAGATTTTAATTCATTGATTGACCGGATGGGAAGTCATAAACTCAACTATACCGTCGTTAATCAAAACGAAAATTTGTTTGAGTATTTGATTTAGCAAAGGTTCCTATCTGGTTCTTGCGGAGGATGATCTAATTCCTCAATCGATTTAAATCTTTCGTGAAGCATAATCGTGTTAATATTTTAATGTATTCATGTTTAGGCAATGGGTATGCCTTATCTTCGAAGAAATTCAGTAAACAGAAATAGTATGGCACAGGGTCTTTTAATTGATATGGACGGAGTTGTGTACGGCGGAGATGCGATGATTCCTGAGGCTGATTCGTTCATATCCAGGTTAGTGAAAGACAATATTCCTTTCATGTTTATGACCAATAACAGTCAACGGACACGACTGGAGGCAGTCCGTAAGCTGGACCGGCTGGGAATTAAGGTTACTGAAGGTCATGTATACAATAGTGCGATGGCAACAGGAAAATTTCTTGCAAGCCAGATTCCGGAGGGAACGGCTTATGTATTAGGAGAAGGGGGCTTATTATCAAGTCTGCACGAAAACGGAATTAGGCTGGTGACCTCTGAACCAGACTTTGTTGTTTTGGGCGAAGGAAGGAATTTTACGCTTGAAATGGTGCAGCGCGCGGTGGACATGATTTTGGCAGGCTCAAAATTTGTTATTACCAACCGGGACCCTTCGCCAAAGAAAAAGGGGTGGGATAACCTGGGCATTGCCGCTACGGCCGCCATGATTGAAGAAGCTACGGGTATCAAAGCATTCGTAATTGGCAAACCAAGTCCAGTCATGATGCGCGGTGCGCGAAAAGCCCTGGGCCTAGAGGCGGCAGAGACCACCATCATCGGCGATACTATGGATACCGACATCCGCGGCGGCGTGCAGATGGGCTATAAAACGATTCTCGTCCTTAGCGGAATTACAAAAAGAGAACATTTGACACGCTTTGCTTTCAAACCGGATATGGTGGTGGAGTCGGTGAATGAAATAAAGTTTCCCTTGCCCTGGTGGTAGGGGTTTCTAAAAACAGGAACCTTAATTTGAACTATAATGTTAAATCCAGGGTTAGGATTTTGAAATCTTAAACTTTATTTTCAATAACATTGTTTTTACCAATTCACTAAATCACCAAATGATATGAAACGTACCGCATCTGCACACTGGGAAGGCGATTTGAAAGCCGGAAAGGGAAGCCTTTCATCGCAAAGCACCACACTCAACAAAACCCAATACTCGTTTAATACACGTTTTGCCGATGGCGTTGGCACCAACCCGGAGGAACTACTTGCAGCTTCGCATGCAGGATGCTTTACGATGTCTGTCAGCATGCTCCTGGGTCAAGCTGGATTTACAGCATCTTCTTTGGATACAGTGGCAACCGTAACACTGGAAGGTCTGGCGATCACCGGTGTGCATCTTGCGATCAGTGGAAAAATTCCCAACATCTCCGCGCAGCAATTTTCTGAAATCACAAAAGGTGCAGAGAAGAATTGCATTATCTCCAAAGCACTTTCTGTTCCGATCTCTTCCGAAGCTGTTTTGATAAACTAAATTCACTGAAATTTTAAACTAACACTTGTAAGTAGATTTAAATAATTTTTCGTTGTGATAAAGGATGTAGGATAAAAATTATCATATTCGTAACGGAAAAAAAAGCAAAGGTTACGCCCTGTCAAATTGAAAAATTTGACAGGGCGATTTCATTTCAAAGGGCTTATCCCAAACTAACGATTGTTGTGAGCGAAAAAAAACAAAAAACAATTTTTGAAAAAATTTGGGATAACCATGTAGTGAAGCGTGCCGAAGGCTACCCGGATGTCTTATTCATTGACCGGCATTTTATTCATGAAGTCACCAGTCCGCAGGCATTTGACGGATTGAAAAAAAAAGGGATAAAAGTTTTTAATACCAATCGCACAACGGCCACCGCCGACCACAATGTGCCAACCAAAGACCAGCATTTGCCGATCCGCGAAGCACTGTCCCGTCATCAGGTTGATACCCTTCGAAAAAACTGTAAGGAATTTGGCATCGAGCTTTATGATCTTGGACACCCCTTTCAGGGAATCGTTCACATCATCGGTCCCGAATTAGGACTGACACTACCGGGTATGACCATTGTATGCGGTGACAGTCATACTTCCACCCATGGTGCATTTGGAAATATTGCCTTTGGAATCGGCACCAGTGAGGTGGAACAAGTATTGGGCACACAATGTGTTTTGCAATACAAGCCCAGGACCATGAAGATTGAGATCACGGGGAAACTGGACAAAGGCGTTGTCAGTAAAGACGTCATCTTGTATGTCATCTCAAAAATATCTTCCAGCGGTGCCACGGGTTATTTCGTGGAGTATGCCGGCGAAGCCATCCGGAACCTGTCGATGGAAGCACGCATGACTATTTGCAATATGAGCATCGAGATGGGTGCACGCGGCGGTTTGATCGCACCGGATGAAACGACTTTTAACTATATCAAAGGAAGAAAGTTTGCACCGGCAGGCCTGGCATTTGACCGCAACGTGGAAGAGTGGAAGAAGCTGAAGACGGATGATCATGCTGTCTATGACAAAGTTTTAAAATTTGATGCTGCGGATATTACGCCGATGATCACCTATGGAACAAACCCTGGCATGGGCATGGGAGTAACCGATAGGATCCCATCAATGAAAGAATTAAAAGAGATCAGCGAGCAAACTTCATTTAAAAAATCATTGGATTACATGGGCCTGGAACCCGGCTCTCAGTTGCTGGGTAAAGCGGTGGATTATGTATTCATCGGAAGTTGTACCAATGCCCGCATTGAAGATCTGCGAATGGTGGCCTCCATGGTGAAAGGAAAGAAAAAGGCATCCAACGTTGAAGTATGGGTGGTCCCCGGCTCCAAACAAGTAGAGGAGCAGGCGAAGAGAGAAGGACTTGATAAAATATTTGAAGCGGCAGGTTTTGAGTTGAGGAGCCCGGGATGTTCGGCGTGCCTGGGTATGAATGAAGACAAAGTGCCTGCCGGAAAATATTGCATATCAACTTCCAACCGGAATTTTGAAGGACGACAGGGACCCAAGTCAAGAACTTTTTTGGCTAGCCCACTGAGCGCCGCCGCTGCCGCCATCACAGGAAAAGTGACCGATGTGAGAGAATTAATGTAAGAGTTGATAGTTGTATGAGCAAAGATAAATTCACAACGTTAATTTCCACGGCAGTTCCCCTGCCATCCGAGAATATCGACACTGACCAGATCATTCCTGCCCGCTTTTTAAAGTCAACCACACGCGAAGGATTTGGCGATAATCTTTTTAGGGACTGGCGATTTGATCAGGAAGGCAACCCGATAAAGAATTTTGTGTTGAATACTTCTACCTACTCCGGAAAAATACTCGTAGCCGGTAAGAACTTCGGCTGTGGCAGCAGTCGCGAACATGCGGCATGGGCGTTGTATGATTTTGGGTTCCGCGTCGTGATCTCTAGCTTCTTTGCCGACATCTTCAAAAATAATGCGCTGAACAACGGATTACTTCCTCTGGTTGTTTCGGAAGGATATCTGAAAAAATTATTTGAAACCCTGGAGAAAAACCCTTCAACGGAAATTACCGTGGACCTTGAACAGCAAATCGTTTCCGTATCAGGTCAGCAGGAGCCATTCGATATCAACCTCTATAAAAAAACCTGTATGCTCAATGGCTATGATGATATTGATTATCTGTTGAGTCTTACAAAAGAGATAAAGGAATTTGATGTAGCGCACCCGTAGAGAAAATCATGAAGAAGAAAATCGTCATACTCCCCGGCGACGGCATTGGAAAGGAAGTTACCACCGAAGGAAAGCGGGTACTTGAAAAAATTGCCGAATTATTTGGTCATGATTTTGAATTTGATGGAGCACTCATCGGGCACGCTGCAATCGAAGTGACAGGAAATCCGCTGCCGGAAGAGACCCTTACCAAACTCAGGAATTGTGATGCGATCTTATTTGGTGCCGTAGGCCATCCAGCCTATGACAATGATCCCACGTTGAAAGTCAGACCGGAACAGGGATTGCTGAAAATGCGGAAGGAACTGGGCCTGTATGCAAACCTGCGCCCCATCCGCCTCTTTGATGAATTGCTGGACGCTTCCAGCATCAAACCTGAAATTCTAAAAGGCTCGGATATTCTATTCTTCAGGGAACTCACCGGAGATGTGTATTTCGGAGAGAAGGGTAGAAAGGATCATGGGCAAACCGCTTTTGACGTGATGATCTACCAGCGCTTTGAGGTTGAACGAATTGCACACAAAGCTTTCCAGGCAGCTAGGACCCGTAAGAAAAAAGTTACCAGTGTAGATAAAGCCAATGTGCTGGAAAGCTCAAGACTTTGGAGAGAAGTGGTGATCGCCGTGGGTAAGGAATATCCGGATGTAACACTCGAACACCAGTTCGTTGACACGGCTGCCATGAAGCTGATACAAAATCCCCGAGATTTTGATGTGGTGCTCACTGGCAATTTGTTTGGCGATATCCTCACCGACGAGGCGTCCCAGATCGCTGGGTCCATGGGTATGCTGGCATCAGCTTCGGTGGGAGATACGGTCGGCTTGTATGAACCCATTCACGGAAGTGCCCATGACATCACCGGCAAAGGAATTGCCAATCCGTTGGCATCTATCTTATCGGCTGCCTTGTTGCTGGACATTTCTTTCGGCTTAAAAGCGGAATCTGAAACGGTCATCAAAGCAGTCGAAGCAGCATTACAAGAAGGATATCGCACCGCTGACATCGCTACGGCAAAAACACCTAAAACAAAGGTGTTAAACACGAGCTCGATGGGAAATTTAATTATAGAAAAATTGGAAAAAACAGTTTACCAGTTGCCTGTCACAAGCAACTGAAACCTAAACCAAAATAGAATGTCTCAGAAAGTACAAATTTTCGACACCACCCTTCGCGACGGCGAGCAAGTGCCGGGGTGTCAGTTGTCAACAGAAGAGAAAGTCACCATTTCCCTGGAATTGGAAGCGCTCGGCGTTGATGTCATTGAAGCAGGATTTCCCATATCCAGCCCCGGAGATTTTCTTTCTGTTGTGGAGATTTCAAAGGCTATGAAGCAGACGGTAGTTTGCGGACTCACCCGGGCAAAGAAGGAGGATATTGATGTAGCGGCCGAAGCCTTGCATCATGCTAAACGGGGCAGAATCCACACCGGTATTGGTTCATCGGACATTCACATCAAGCATAAATTCAAATCCAATCGTGAACAAGTATTGGAGCAGGGCGTTTGGGCCGTGCAGTATGCAAAGAGCAAAGGCTATGAAGTTGAATTTTATGCCGAAGACGCCGGACGCGCGGATGTGGTTTTCCTCGCGAAGATGGTGGAAGCGGTTATTGCAGCAGGAGCGGATGTTGTGAACATACCAGATACTACCGGTTATTGCTTGCCGCATTTATACGGGAAACGGATCCAATATCTCTTTGAGAATGTAAAAAATATTGAGAAAGCCACCATCTCAGTTCATTGCCACAATGATCTTGGACTCGCCACGGCCAATACGTTGTCGGGACTTATCAATGGAGCACGACAAGCCGAGGTGACAATGAATGGCATTGGTGAACGGGCTGGCAATACTTCTCTGGAAGAAGTGGCCATGGCTATTCAGGTGCATAAAGGACTGGACCTTCATACGAATATAAAAGCGGATAGAATCTATGCGTTGAGTCACCTCGTTTCGGAGATGATGCGCATGCCGATCCAGGCCAATAAGGCCATTGTTGGGAAAAATGCATTCGCACACTCTTCCGGTATCCACCAGGATGGGTTTCTGAAGCATGCTGAAAACTATGAGATCATCAACCCTGCCGATGTGGGCGTGCCCTCGTCTTCTATCGTGCTCACCGCCCGCAGCGGTCGCGCGGCACTGAAGCACCGGGTAGAATTGCTGGGACATATTTTGGAGGGGGAAGAGCTTAATAACTTGTACGAAAATTTCCTGCTGTTAGCCGATGAAAAAAAGATGGTGCATGATGAAGACCTGAGGGTGCTGGTTGCCAATTTGGCGATCCTGGTGAAATAATTTTAGTTAAGCACTTCGGGCGCCTACGCTAAAGCTTCTGCGCCAGCGTGTGCGCAGGCACGAAGTTCACGACGAACCACGACGAACACGACGAATTCAGGCTCAACATGGTCAATAACTATTTTTCGTGGTGTTCTTTGTGGCATCTTAGTGTCCATTGTGACCCCAAAAATCTAAACATGACAAAGTAGGATTAAGGACTTTGTTCCTATTTATCAAAATGCTTCTGATTTCACGAAGGCATTCATCGTGAAACTTTGTGGCTTGGTGATTTCGTGGCAAAATCCCCTAGACTCATTTCCCCTTTACTAGAAATCGAAAATACTGAAAAGTCGTCTTCACAATTTTCATATTGGATTTCCCTACCCGTTTCGAGGAATGCAATTGCATCGGGACTTCAATGATCCTGGCATTGGAATGAATGGCTTTCACCAGAATTTCCAACATGCAGACAAATCCAGGCTCAAGGATGATTGCTTTGTATTTTTCCTGAATTCTCCTCAGCAGATCAACACTATATACCCGATAGAATGAACTAAGGGTAAGGACCTTCACGTCAAACAAAAAGCGGAATGTGAAGTTGGCCGTCGCCGAAATAAACTTCCGTAAAAAAGATGTTTGGTCAAACCCGCCCCCCTGGGAATAGACCGATGAAAGCACGAGGTCATACCCGAGCCGATTGAGTGTAAGCATGACAGAAAGGATGCCGAGGTCGGAGGTGCAGTCCGCCTCGAGGGTAATAACAATGTCCTGGGGTTGTGAATTTTTTAATATCCACTCAAATCCCGAATTAAAGGCGGCTCCTGGTCCGTGATTGATGCCGTCACCCAGGATGATAAAAGTTTTTCCTTCAAATAAAGATGAGATAATTTTTTTTGAGTCGTCTGTGGAGCCATCATCAGAAAACACAAAGTGAATTTCTTCCTCGAATTGCACAGTAGTCAGCTCACGATGAAGATTTCCAAGATTGGCGCCTTCATTGTAAACGGGTATAAGAATGAATATCATCTTACGCAGAAGGGTTTTTCATAATCTCAAGGATGGTCAGGCGGACGGCATCTTCAAGTTTTACTTTGGGTGAGTAACTAAGAATGGATTTTGCTTTTGTCAAGTCGGGAATTCGCCTGAGTATGTCTTTATATTCGCCAAAGACCTCACTCATAGGGACAAATTTTAGTTTGAGC
>JAYWDP010000242.1:0-6038 GCA_043779775.1 Cyclobacteriaceae bacterium | reverse complement strand
AAATACGGCAACGATGCTTCAGGTGCTGGCCATGGAGGGATGGACTGGTTTGTATTGAATGCTTTCATCGAAGCCGCAAAACTTAAAACCACACCGCCCCAAGACGTTTACGATGCAGTCACATGGAGTGCGATTACGCCCTTGTCAGAAAGTTCCATTCAAGCCGGAGGCGCCACCATGGAGTTTCCTGATTTCACAAATGGAAAATGGATGTCTCGGAAGAATACTTTTGCTATTGATGATTCCTTTTAACCTGAACTCCCCATTGCGGGTGAAGTGCGACCACCACTTTCTGGCTCTCGCATGTTTCAGTGCAACCTGAATTTTCAGTATGGCGCTTTGAAAAAAACAATTGTGCCTTCAATTAACACAATAACTTATCTTTGTCACTGTGTTATGCCTAAGATGAAGATTAAAGACCTTGAATTCAGGAAATTCATTCCGTCAGACCGGATAGAAAAGAAGGTGGCGTCGCTCGCTCACCAGATCAATACCGACTATGAAGGAAGAACCCCGCTTTTTTTACCGGTGCTGAATGGATCTTTTATGTTTGCTTCAGACCTCCTCAAGGAAGTGACCATCCCTAGCCGGGTTTCCTTTGTGAAAATTTCTTCCTACTCCGGAGCCGCCAGCACCGGCCAGTTGAAAACGCTTATCGGCCATGATGAAAGTCTTTTCGATCTTGATATCATCATTGTAGAAGACGTCGTAGACAGTGGTCTTACGCTTGTGAAATTGATGGAAGACCTGAAAGGCAGAGGCGCTAAGTCCGTAGAGGCCGTCTCCCTTCTTCGCAAACAGATCGCCAGGGAAAAGAGTATTGAAGTTAAGTATGTAGGCTTCGAAATTGAAAATGAATTTGTTCTGGGATATGGTCTCGACTACGATGGATTGGGACGTAACCTAAAGGACATTTACAAACAAGTTGCGGCAGAGCACTAGATAGGGTCTCAGTTTTATTTTTGTGGGCTAAAGCCCGGAGAAGTTATTCACCATTGCCACGGCCTTAAGGCCGTGGCAATGAACTTTACTCAAATAGGACTTTAGTCCTAAACCGAGACTCTACCGACTATTCGCATTATTTGGAGAGGGTCTGTGGGTGAAGTATCTTCGCATCCATTTTCCATAAATCATTCATCACATTAATTGCTGGATCCATGGTAAACATTGTTCTCTTCGGACCTCCCGGTGCAGGTAAGGGCACGCAAAGCGAGGGCATCATAAATAAATATGAACTAAGCCACATTTCCACCGGCGACCTGTTCCGCAAACACCTGAAGGAGGGTACCGCGCTGGGTAAACTGGCTCAGAAATATATGGATGAAGGCAACCTGGTGCCTGACCAGGTGGTCATCGATATGGTGGACTACAAAATCAAGTCCGATGGAAAAGTGAACGGTTACATTTTTGACGGATTCCCTCGTACCGTTGCGCAAGCGGACGCTTTAGATAAATTAATGAACAGCAAAGGCTCCCCTATTTCCTGCATGATCGCCTTGGAGGTGTCAAAAGATGAATTGGTAAAGCGGCTCATGAACCGGGGAAAAACTTCCGGACGGACGGATGATCAGGATGAAGCTAAAATTCAAAACCGGATTACCGTCTATGAAAATGAAACTATGCCGGTGGCCAACTACTACCAGAAGCAAAACAAATTTAACAGCATACACGGTATCGGCACCGTGGAAGAAATTTTTAACAACATTTGCCGCGTAATAGACAAGTTCAAAGTCTAAGGTATGCCCACCGAAGCTTTGGCGCAGGTGGGTCCATGTTCAATGTTGGACAACCTTAAACTTTGAACCCTGCTACACTGAGATAGTTTCGCTGGGCGAAGCTTTAAACCTTGAACTATAGTAATGTCCAATCCCAACTTCATTGACTACGTAAAATTCCGTTCGCGTTCTGGCAACGGAGGTGCGGGTTGTTTGCATTTTCATCGCGAAAAATTCATTGAAAAGGGAGGACCGGATGGTGGTGACGGCGGACGCGGTGGCCATGTTATTCTCAAGGGCAATGCGCAACTGTGGACGTTGCTGCACCTGAAGTACAGAAAACACATTTCTGCTAAAGACGGTACCGCAGGCGAAGGTCAGGACCGCACAGGGGCGGACGGCAAAGACGAGATCATTGATGTTCCTTTGGGAACGGTGGCACGACTTGCTGATACCAACGAATTTATTTGCGAGATTAATCATGACGGCGAAGAAATAATTCTGGGACCGGGTGGACGCGGTGGAAAGGGAAACGCATTTTTTGCTACCTCTACAAAGCAGGCCCCGCGATATGCCCAGCCCGGTGAGCCTGGTAAAGAAGAGTGGATCATTCTTGAACTTAAGCTTCTGGCCGACGTAGGTCTTGTCGGGTTTCCGAACGCCGGAAAATCAACATTGCTTTCCGTGGTCTCGGCAGCGAAACCAAAAATTGCAGATTATGCATTCACAACGCTCACCCCTAATCTTGGTGTTGTAGCCTATCGCAGCAATCAGTCATTCGTGATGGCCGATATTCCTGGCATCATCGAAGGAGCAGCGGAAGGCAAGGGACTGGGCATTCGGTTCCTGCGTCATATTGAGCGAAACCCGCTATTGCTTTTCATGGTGCCGGCAGATTCAGCAGACATCAAAAAAGAATATGATATTCTGTTGAATGAACTGAAGAAGTACAACCCTGAGCTCCTGGATAAAAAACGACTTCTCGCCATTTCAAAATCTGATTTGCTGGACGAGGAATTGAAAGTCGCCATCAAAAATGAACTTCCAGTTAATTTGCCGTTTACCTTTATCTCTTCACTCACAAATCAAGGGATTCCTGAATTGAAGGATTTGATTTGGAAGAGTTTGCATTGAAGCCTATCAAGACCTGACCCATCAACCCATCAAAATCTCATCACGGGAAGTGGGTGTAAGAAATGTGATAGGCTCTCAGCGGAAAGATTTGGTCGTTCAATTTTTTACTGAATCTTTTTTACTCTGTCTGATAGCTTTTGTATGCCATCTTGTTTGTAAAACTAACTGTGCCGGGTTTCAATTTATTCTCCAAAAGAAATCCAGTCGATTCCCTAAGAATGGATTAACCGACTGGTGCCACCACCAATAACGATCAAAAAACAACGTCCAACGACCAACGTGGTCATCTTGGCACAATTTTCCCTTTGGCAAAATTCTTGTCATTTTGCTGGTGATTACAATGAAAATAATGGAAAATAAGATACCCACGGAACAGGAATTGGGAAAACACGATGAATTGGACACTGAAACGCCCCCCATGCAGCAGGCTGAGCCCGAAACCAGCGAAGCACTTAAGACGGAGAAAGACCCAATAAAAAAACTTCAGGACGAATTGGCAGAAGCGAAAGACAAATACGTTCGCCTCTATGCGGAATTTGAAAACCACCGCCGCCGTACATCAAAAGAGAAACTGGAAATGATCCAGGGTGCCAATGAGCAAATTCTCATGTCGTTGCTGTCGGTAACTGATGACTTCGACCGGGCCGAAAAATCCTTTAAAGACAAAAACGATAAGGAATCGGAAGGATTCTTTATCATTCAAAATAAATTCAAAAAACTCCTGGAGCAATACGGAGTAAAGATCATGGAAGTTGCCAAGGAATCGGACTTTAATCCCGACTTGCACGAAGCCATTACACAAATTCCGGTAACGGAAGAGAAACTCAAAGGAAAAGTCATTGATGTGGTGGAAAAGGGATACCTACTAAACGATAAGGTAATCCGTTTTGCTAAAGTGATTGTTGGAAATTAGAGGATGGGGGTTAGAGATTAGAAGTTAGACGTTGGATGCTCGCAACAAAGAGTGAAGATAATATAATGAATTTTTGTCATCATGATTAGGTCATTCGAGGATTTAGAGGTCTATCAACTATCCTATAAGCTGGCGATGGAAATTTTTCACCTAAGTAGAAAATTCCGTAAGGAAGAAATATATTCATTAACCTCTCAAGTTATTGGAAAGATGTTAACCAAACTCCATGACAATTGGAAGAAACTTGAGGATAGGACATCTGTCTCCTCTTCTAACCTCTAACCTCGAACTTCTAACCTCGAACCTCTAACTTCTAACTTCGAACTTCCAACCTCCAACCCATGTCAAAGAGAGACTTCTACGAAATACTTGGTGTCAGCAAATCCTCCTCTGCGGAAGAAATCAAAAAAGCTTACCGCAAAACAGCCATTCAGTTTCATCCGGATAAAAATCCAGGCAACAAGGAAGCAGAAGAAAAATTCAAGGAGGCTGCCGAAGCGTACGAGGTGCTGAGCAACGCAGATAAGAAAGCGCAGTACGATCGATATGGTCATAGTCGCCCGGGCATGGGTGGTCAGGGTCATCATATGAACATGGACGATATCTTTAGCCAGTTCGGAGATATTTTCGGTGGCGGAGGAGGAAGTCCGTTTGACAGTTTCTTTGGAGGTGGCTCACGGGGCAGTCAGCGAAAAGGATCCAATCTTCGCATAAAACTCAAGCTGACACTGGAAGAAATTGCCAACGGTGTGGAGAAAAAAATAAAAGTAAATCGCCTCATCCGGGCAGAGGGTGTGACCTTTAAAACGTGCACCACCTGCCAGGGGAACGGACAGGTCAGGAAAGTAGTAAACACAATGCTGGGTCAAATGGTATCTGCTTCCACCTGTCCATCTTGTAACGGAGCAGGCCAGATCATTGATAAACGTCCTCCCGGTGTAGACAACTCCGGCCTTTCATCCAAGGAAGACCTTATCTCCATCAAAATTCCTTCAGGCGTTGCCGACGGGATGCAACTCTCCATGAGTGGAAAGGGGAATGAAGCGCCCGGCGGTGGTATCCCCGGCGATCTACTTATTCTCATTGAAGAACAGGAGGATAAAGACCTCAAGCGCGATGGCAACAACCTTGTCTATGACTTGCATGTTAATTTTGTGGATGCTGCTCTTGGCACCAGCGTGGAAGTACCTTCAATTGGCAGCAAGGTGAGAATCAAAATTGAGCCTGGCACACAAAGCGGAAAAATCCTGCGCCTGCGCGGAAAAGGTTTGAAAGACATCAACGGCTATGGAACTGGCGACCAACTTATTTATGTGAACGTTTGGACTCCCAAGAAACTGAGTGTAGAAGAAAAGGCCATCCTGGAGCGGTTGAGAACATCGGCCAATTTCCAGCCTCATCCTGACAGCTCAGAAAAGGGCTTTTTTGAACGGATGAAAGAATATTTCCACCAGGAATAAAAAATCACAGACGTACATTAAGTTTTCCCCAACCTTTCAGGATGGTGCCCGTTTATGACCTATTACGGGTGATTGTTAACAAACCTTTAACAATTTTTTCACCTGTTTTAACCTAGACGATGGAACAATCGTAATAATGGACATGGTGAGATCCTTATCGTTGGCTTTTGCAGGATTGGTTGGCGCCGGGGTGGTAATAGGCCAGGTGAAGAAGCAGTTTACAGTGGATAATCAGGAAAACTGCCAGACCGTTGATCTATCCCTTAAAGCCAAAACAGGCAATTGTTTCATTCGCTCCAGCCAGACTTCCGAACTGCTTAATATCTATAGCAACCAGGATCTTGAAGAGTACGCTCATACTTTCAGCAATGAAGTAAAAGGCGCAATCTGTTTTGTAAAACTTGCTCTCGAAGAGGAAGGACCAAGAGGCGTTAGTAAAAAAATCTCTTATCAGGTATTTGGCGGCGAGGAAAGAAGTACCGATAAATTCTGGAAAGTTTATCTTACAGAAACCAAACCCTATTCACTCAATCTGGATTACGGCCTCGGCAACGCCAATGTGGATCTGTCCGGTCTGGCAATCAAAAAATTAAAAATCAATACGGGCAGCGCTGATGTTAACGTAGCCTATGCCTCGGGTCTTGAAAATAAAGTCGAGATGGATACTTTTTTTGTGAAAGTGGATCTTGGCTCCCTCACCGTAAAGCAACTCAATCTTTCCCGTTCCAAAGTCGTTATGGCCGAAGTGGGATTCGGAAATATTTTTCTTGACTTTAGCAACACACCCGATGTGGTCCCAAGGGTAAAGGGCAGCGT
>JAYWDP010000241.1:0-6041 GCA_043779775.1 Cyclobacteriaceae bacterium | reverse complement strand
CGTTCAGTGCCAGCACTTTGGTTCCGCGCAACTTCTCTACAGTCGCATCGGGAATGAAATTTGCATCCGTGATGTAACTGAAATCATTTATACGAAATCCCAGCACGGGCATTTTCAAATGGAGGACGGGAAGAGGGGTGATGGTGATGCCGTCGATTACGAAAGGCCGGTCATCCATTTCAATTAAATTGAGTCTGGGTATTCCAGGGTACCGGGACACCTCAAAAGCGTAATTAAATTCAATCCTTATTTGTTCCAGCACATGCCTCTGGCCATATACGGGCATGTCAATACCTTGTAAAAAATTGTAGGCCCTTACGTCATCTAATCCTGCAATATGATCTTTATGACCATGGGTGAAAATCACTCCATCCAATCGCTTGATATCTTCTCGCAGCATCTGTTGGCGGAAGTCAGGGCCGGTGTCAATGACAAGGCTCTTGCCATCAACTTCAATATAAACGGAGCTCCTAAGCCTCTTGTCACGGTAGTCGAGGGAGCGGCATACAGAACAATCGCATCCGATCACGGGGACACCTTGTGATGTGCCAGTTCCTAAAAATGTAATTTTCAATGACTAAAGTTTCACTTCTTCCTGTGACAATTCCTCGTAAAGTTTCATGTTTTTCTCGCTGAACTTGCTGGTGTTAAGGGCTACGGTACGGAGGATTTCAAGTAAAATATTGATTTTGCCTTCGGTGGTGAAGAATTTGTTTACGATGATGATCTTCTGATCGTGCAGCAGGCAGTAACCTGACTTAAAATTTCCTTTTTCGTAGCGGAGAAAATAATCAGATTCTGCGATGAGGTCTTCCAGTTTTATGAGAAATTGATTCGTGTATTTAATCATTCGTAGTGGCGAATTTTAGCCTGCAAGGTATGAAAGACGATAGTCAATTGTCCATAGTCACCGGAGAATATTTTAATTCTTTGCGCGGGGCCCCTAACTTTTCTTTTCTTTACTGGCAAGATGGGTTCTAAAAATCTGATCGTCGTGGTGGGTCCTACTGCCGTTGGTAAAACTGGTTTGGCGATCAGGCTTGCCGAGCATTTTAAAACTGAAATTATTTCGGCTGACTCCCGTCAGATCTATAAAGAGCTTGAAATTGGGACGGCAAAGCCTTCGAAGGAGGAATTGGCCAGGGTAAAGCATCACTTTATCAATACGATGGCCATTGGGGAGAAATATGATGCCGGGACTTACGGTCAGGAAGCAAGGATAGTGATTGACCGGCTTTTTGAATCGCATGATAAGATAATTATGTGCGGTGGCTCCGGTCTCTATATTAAGTCGGTACTGGAGGGATTTGATGATCTGCCGGAAGTTCCTGCAGGGATCCGGGAAAAAGTCATCGCCGAATCGGAAGAAAAGGGCCTGGCCTGGCTGCAGCAAGAAGTTGCTGAACACGACCCCGATTATTTTGAAGTGGTAGATCGGGAGAACCCTCAACGCCTCATGCGCGCCCTTGAAATCATCAGGGGTACGGGAAGGCCGTTTTCAACATACCATAAAAAGGAAAGACTAAACCTTCCTTTTGGTGTGGTGAAAATTGGTCTCGAACTCGACCGGGCACAACTTTATGAACGAATTGACCAACGCATGGGTACCATGATTCAGGACGGATTGATTGAAGAAGCGGAAAAACTTTTTACACTACGTCATCTGAACGCCTTGCAGACGGTAGGCTATCAGGAGGTATTTGGATTTTTGGAAGGTGCCTACAACCGTGAGGAGGCCATCCGGTTAATGAAACGCAATTCCCGCCACTATGCCAAGCGGCAACTCACATGGTTTAAAAGAGATCCGGAGATTCAATGGTTTCAACCGGAAGATTGGGAGGGGATCATGGCAATGCTTAAGAAAAGAATCAGTTAGTTCTACTATTGAGACATTTAAATTCTTATTAATGAAACGGAGATCATTTCTTAAGACCACTGGAGCATTGGCAGCCACCCTCTCAACGGGCTGGTCTGCTATGGCTAATATTTTTTTGGGAGATGCGCCGATGTTGAAAACAGTTTTAAGGGGAGGCAAGAGTTTTTATCAAAGCCAATGGCAAGTACTCGATGTGGGCATCGATGAGAATGGAAAAATTAAAATCGGGAACCTAAACTCCTTAGCCGCTCCTGAAATCATTGATGTATCCAACAAAATAGTTTCACCAGGATTTATCGACATCCTGGCTGACAATGCTGCGAGCCCGGAGAAGACTTATAGAATTTTTGAAAAGTATAAAGTGACCGATGGCGTCACCACCGCATTGCAGATGCATGGCGGCAGTCCTGACTGTGCTTCGTACTATAAAACTTTCGGCGCCTTGCCGCATGCCATCAACTTCGGGGTTTCAACGTCGGTCATGCGAATTCGTTACGCGACTTCCAGCCTGGCGGAACGCAACAAGCGCGTTGAAAAATGTCTGGAGGAAGGAGCATTGGGGGTTTCGCACAGCATTGAATATATGCCAACTCCGTATAAAGAAATTCTGACTTATGCGAAGCTGGCTAAGAAATACGATCGTACTTTCTTTTTGCATCTTCGATATTCTTCTGCGGAACAAGAGCTTGAGGGAGTGGACGAAGCCATCCGCATCGCCCGGGAAAGTGGTGCCCAAGTGCACATCGACCACCTGCATTCCACCGGTGGAACTTTTCACATGAAAGAAGCGCTGGATAAGATGAGAAATGCCAATGCCCAGGGCCAACGCCTCACGTGTTGTGTCTATCCTTATTCTTTTTGGGCCACTTACCTCCATTCAAAACGGTTCGATGAAGGCTGGCAGCAACGCTACGGACTTACTTACAACGATTTGCAATTGGTTGGGACGGGAGAAAGGCTGACGGCGCAAAGTTTTGCCCGTTACCGGGAATTGAAAAGACTGGCGGCCGTACCCGAAGGAACGATGCCTTTCAATAATACCGTAGACCTCGCGCTCAGGGAAGATTTTTGTATAATTGGTTCCGATGGTGGGATTGAATATGAACCCCACGCCAACTCCCATCCGCGCGGCGCAGGTTGTTTTTCGACCGCCATCCGGCACGGCCTTGATCTGGGGTTGCCGATGGAAAGGATTCTTGGAAAAATTACAACGTTGCCACGAAGTCTGATTTTACCGGCAATGAAGGACCGCGGCGTATTGATCGATAATGCCTGCGCGGACTTAACGGTTTTTGATTCCGCCAAAGTGAATGGAAAAGCTACTGTGACGAACCCCAATCAATTCTCGGATGGAATTGAAATGGTTTTTGTGAATGGGAGGAGTGCTTATAGAAATGGAAAGCTGGATTCTTTCAACGGGGTCGGGGTTCATAATTAAAATTTTATTGTTTTTCAAGTAAATGGGAGCAAGGGGGTTTCGACTCCGCTCAACCTGACAAGCTTCGAAAGAGGCTCTTCAATACCGTCACCCTAAGCGGAGTCGAAGGGCGACACCTATGCTATTCCTTGAGATAAATTAAAATCAATAGGGATACAAATGCAGTTACCAACAAAGTGAAAATCTGTGTTACCTTCGTCATTGAATGTCATCACCTTTCATACCAATCGACCAGCACACTGCAGCTAACCCCCAGGATCGAACAACCAACAACGAACAACCAACAACTAAAAAAATTCTCATCATCTCCTACTACTGGCCTCCCTCCGGCGGGAGCGGCGTACAACGATGGTTAAAATTTGTCAAGTACCTTCCGCAATTCGGCTGGGAGCCGTTTGTATTTACTCCGGAGAAGCCTTCCTTCGAAATCCGCGATGACACCCTGATGAAGGATGTGCCGGCAGAGGCAGAGGTAATTCATTTTCCCATTTGGGAACCGTATGGAATTTTTGGCAGTCTTTCGAAATTATTTGCTGCAAAATCCGTTGCACCGACTGACTTGATCACCACGGGAAAGAAAAGTTTTTTTCAGGGTCTCACAAGTTGGATCAGAGGTAATGTGTTTATCCCCGACGCAAGGATTTTTTGGGTGAAGCCTTCGGTAACATTTTTGTCTGACTTGCTGGAATCCAATAGAATCAACACTATCATCACCACAGGTCCGCCGCACAGTCTACACCTGATCGGATTGAAACTCAAAATGAAAAACTCTGCCCTAACTTGGATTGCGGACTTCCGGGACCCCTGGAGCGAGTGGGACCTACTGGACACGCTCTCGCTTACCACTTGGGCCAGGAAGCGTCATCAGAGATTGGAAAGGGAAGTTCTGTCAAAGGCCGATCGCGTCATCACGATTGCGCCCTTTCACGTGGCACGTTTGGAGGCATTGGGCGGAAGAAAGGTGGAGTTGATCACCAATGGTTTTGATGAGGATGATTTTAAAGAAATTCATAAGACAAAGACCACGCAATTCACCATCCGGCATATCGGGATGGTAGATGAGTTGCGTGACCCAAGGCCTTTTATGCTCGCAGTTCGAAGCCTGGCAGAAGAAGTTCCTGATTTGTTAAGCAGCACAAAAATAGAATTCATCGGATCGGTGAATTCGTCGTTCCGGGAATTTGTTGCCCAAGACTCAATGCTTTCACAATTTACTGTTTTCACAAAGCCGATGCCTCATGCGGAGCTTTTGAAACTCTATGGGGAAACGGATATTCAATTGTTGGTCTTAGCCCACACGATCCTGGCCCCGGGAAACTTGCCAGGAAAGTTTTTTGAATACCTCGCTTCGGGGAATTTTATTTTTGGCGTTGGACCCGAACAGGGAGATGCGGCTGACATTTTGAGAAATGCGAATGCAGGGATAATGATAGACCGCAATAACAATTCAATGATCCAAAGTGTATTGAAAGAAAGATTTCAGCATTGGAAGGGAAGGGGAACTGAAGAGAAGAGAAATGTTGCCGCATTTAGCCGCAGGGAGCTTACGAAACAGTTGGTGAATTTGATCAGGTAGGTTCTTCAATCGCAATAGTAAGGCCAATCGAAACTTCTTTAAGGTACTGAAATTCTTAATCCATGCTATTAAGAAAAACGGAGAGAGACCCACCCTCTCCGTAGCTTAACAGATAAAAAACACATTCTCAATTAAATTACTTATCCAGACAATTACGCTGTCAATTTCCTGCTCCATCACCTGTGGCAAAGTTTACTGTATAGGATCCTATCCGTTGACCATGACTCAGGCCGGCATCAATATCTGCACGATAGTGAATAGCTCCATACAACCTCGATATCGATGCTTCTTTGGCCTGTGCATCAAAGTAACTTGCGCCTGATGGGAAGAGGTAGGACAACAGCGTCGCTGCTGATCCGGAAAAAGTGGAGTGTCCGGAGGTGTAAGCTGGAAAATTGGGTATGCCGGTGCCCGTCTTGATGGAGACATCCATTTGTGTTGGGCGAGGATTGAAGTAAAAATATTTTGACTCCCAACACCCTACGGCTGCATCGTGCATGGTCATATTCAGTAATGCAAAAGCGCGTGCCGCCCGCACCTCACTAAAATTCTCATCGCGAATATATTCGGCGGCGATATCATTCCAATGACCGGGGGGTGCATAAGTCCCCGCCCCATCGGCCCACTTATGAACAATGGCCAATCGATCTCGGGTAAGGTTATCGGCATAAAATTTCACTTCGTTTACCTGGTCCTTCATCTCTGCAGAAGAGGTGGAAGGTGGCGGCAGCGGACGTTCACTTACAATCTGAGCGGGTGTCATCATCCAGGCTTTCACCTGTCCAAAGAAGGGAAGCATGGGAGGACGGGCGGGGGCATCCAGACTTATCCATGGCGTTTCTCCGCGTGAAATTGCATTATCGGAGAGTTGTTGCCATTGAGCTTTCGTGCCGATTGCATTCTTCATGCCATCACCACCGGCCCGTGCAGTAAATAAGGCGGCAATTGATTTTCCCAGGGCGAGGCCTGCAGAAATATCCGTTGAAGAAGCTCTGCCCGACCACATTGCTGCATTGCGTTGCTCAGCAGCCTTGAGTGTAATCTCTTCGACGGCTGCCGGAAAAAGTGCTTTCAATATTTCGGCTGTAACGCCTGACATCACTGCGTCTTCGGAAGGGTAGGCTGGTAAATCTGTTTTTGGTACCAGGGCC
>JAYWDP010000240.1:0-2013 GCA_043779775.1 Cyclobacteriaceae bacterium | reverse complement strand
TAAATAGCATCAACACATTCTTTGTAATCGAAAGGTCCAGCACGGGTTTTCCGGATTCAGCAAGGTAAATGTGATTGTGCTCTAGCTTGTAACCGTTGTATTCTACGTGTTGATGATGTTCAAAAAAATTGGCTGAGGAGAAAATATCAAGCCCCTTTTCTTCTGAATAAATGATGACGGGGAGAGGTATCACCAGACCCTCCGTGAGGTGCCAAATGTGGCTATCCATCACATGCTCCAGAATCACTTCGCTGACATTAAACGGTTTTCCTTCCTCCTCATCCGAAGCTCGGTCAAAGGCAAAACCAACCAATGAAAGGCTCAGAAAAAAAATAAAAAAAATAGACTTCATGAAGGATAAACGTTTTTTCATCTGGCCTTTCCGGGATCTTTTGCTTTGCGTGCAAACATATTGATTAATCAACCAAAAAAAAATGATTTAAATCCTTTTTGACCTGCATTACTACCCCCGGCTATGGGTTAATCCTCTTGAAAAGAAACCCCACCTCAAGGACGGTGAAAAGAAGGTAAGAAACGATGAATAGAAGTGCATTGCCAAAGGCCCCAGACTTGTCCTTAAAAATAATCACGAGGATAAAGGCACTGAAACCAAGCATTTTCAAAACAATGGACAAAAGATAAGACTGGGTGAAAGAGGGCGACCGGGTCCGCTTGATCAAAAAGTAAAATATGCCGCCTGTCGAAATGCCCAGAAAAAAAATGATTTCGAAGCTGTAAGAGGGAATTTCAATAAACCAATTGTAATCTGCACCGATCAGGACAACCGACCCAAGGACGGCCATTAGAACGGTCAAAGAAATAAGAAATTTAACCACCTTCTAGTCTTTGTTCACGGACCTATAGACCTGGAGCATCATACCGGCAAATGCCAGCAAAACAAATGACAGCAGAAATACGGGAAATGATAATTGGAGGTGCTGATCCAATGTATAACCAGCCCATGCGGAAAGCCCAATCCCCCCGAAAAGCTGCAGGCCCAGACCGCTGTACTTCAGATAATTGTTATACGGCTTTGGCTTCTTCGGGTCGGTGTATGCGGGATCCATTTTCACCCAATTTAATGTCCTTCACCACAGCACCCATTTTGCAGGTTCCATTGAATGAGGCCCCAGGTTCCACCACCAGTTTCCCGGCAATCATGTCACCGTGAATTGCAGCTGTTGCTTTGAGAACCAACATTTCTGTGATTTCAATTTTGCCTCTTACTTCGCCTTCGATATCGGCATTCTGCGCGGTGATGTTGCCATCAACATGACTACCATTACCAAGCGCCACTTTGGACTTCGAGGTGATATGGCCGCGTACTTTTCCCTCAATGCGGATGTTGCCAAAAGTCTCAATGTTGCCCTCCAGCGTGGTGCCTTTTCCAATAACATTGCTCGAGTTACTGATCTCTTCGGCCACGCGTTTCTGTTCTTTCGATGTTAACATAATTCAAAACGTTAAAAGGTTACAAACTCTTCCGGATTCAGGGAATTGCCGTTGTACCACAATTCAAAATGCAAATGCGGGCCATCTGTCATTTCCCCACTGTTGCCAACTATAGAGAGAATATCACCAGCGTTGACAAAATTACCAACTTTCTTTAATAATTCGGCATTGTGCTTGTATACAGAGATCAGGTTCCCACGGTGCTGGACTGCAATCACATAGCCGGAATCCTGGGTCCAGGAGGCAATCATGACCGTCCCATCTGCAATGCATTTCACGGGCTCGTTGGTCTTTGCCACAATATCCACCCCATAATGGGCTTTCTTCATATCGTATTTGTCCGAGATAAACCCCGTTATCGGTGAAAAGAAGAAAGTCTCCTGTAACTCGTGATTCTTGACGCTGGTCAATGAAACCGATAGCTCGGATTGTTCAAATTCCTTTCTAAAAGTAGAATCAGATGCAGCCAGCTTGAGGTTACCCGCAGTAGAGGATGGCCTTATTGATCCTTTCAATTCTTTGGCAGGATCAACAAACCCGCTCGATGTATCCCCGCTGAGG
>JAYWDP010000239.1:0-6081 GCA_043779775.1 Cyclobacteriaceae bacterium | reverse complement strand
GGCTAATTTTATTCTAAGGTGAGGTATGGCGTGATTTTTTCAATCCAGGCAGGTGTCAGTAATTGTATCCCGTGCAGGTCGCTTATGGAAGCATAATTGCCATGCTGCAACCGATAAGTAAGAATTGCTTGCCCTTCATTCCACCGGATATAGGGGTGCTTCAGAAGATCCTTTAGGTCGCTCGTATTAAGATTTATTTTGTTGGGTTGATAGTTATTAGCGATGAAGAATTTTTTCTTCATTTCTTTTACGACGGAGCTGTCTAATCCGTATACTTCTCGAAGTTGTTCCAATGACACAAATCCCCCTAACCTGGCGCGAAATGTCCTGATCCGTTTTGAAAGACTTGGACCAATGCCAAAGACTTTGATGAGTTGGAGGGAATCGGCCGTGTTGATGTCAACAAATTCCTCTGCAACTTTCTTTTTAACAACGAATGTTTCTTTTGGTTCGGGAACCTTTGATGCAATGGCAATCCAGGGTTTCGCACGCGCATACCATGAAGAATCAATTCCATAGATTTTTAGCAGATCTTCTTTCTTATAGAATACTCCTCCTTTTTCACGAAAGTGAACCAGTCGTCGGGAAATAAAGGCAGACAACCCAAGCCGTACAAATTCTTTTTCGGTCAGGACATTCGGGTCAAAGGGATGAAAATTGATTGCTGTTGAAATTACCTTTTGGTGAGTAATACTGTCAGGCTCACGCCAATGAAGTTGTGAAATAAGGCTATCCAATTTGTGTGCCTCCTTTGAAAAGTCAGGAGAATGACGGGTGGCCCACCAACGGAAGACGGGTTCGGAAAAGAGGATGACCATTATCAGGGGAAGAAGAATAATAAAGGCATTGGTCTCTGTCCGGGAGAACCCAAAGAACATCCTGATCCAGGCCTTGATTCTTTCCATGACGGGGAAAGATAAATGTATTTTCAGGCCCGTGGATTAAAATGGATGTCTGGAAAGTATGACGATTTAGAAGGGGAAGTTCACTATAGAAATCAAGGAGAGGACCGTCAGGCAAAGGTTCCCGCAGATTGACGCAGATTGAATTCGCAACAGATATTGCCACCGGTGATGGCTAACTCAGGGTGACAATGTCAAGCATTTCTCTTTCTCTATGGTAAAAAATATTAGGCTTACGCTAAAAACATCCTGTTTTGGTCAAGGCAGTCAGACAGTTTTCGGTAGATGGCCTTGATCGATGCTAATGAATAGTCTTTGTTCATTGATTGTATGATTCGGTCGGAGAGGGTACCCTCCTGGAGAATGATCAATATTTCCGGTTCCCATTCGGTCAGTGACGTTTTTCCTTTTTCCAACAACATTGTATGGATGTGCTGCCATAATTGCTGTGCGGTACAGGGGGCAGCCAGTCCAAAGGCTCCCGGAAATTCAGAAGAGAGAATTTCTGCCCGATGCCCCAATTGTGACGTTTCATCCAAGACGCCAGCCAATATTTCCGTCTTCATGCGCATTTGATCTTCGAGGTTGCAGAATTGCTCATTGACGAGGGCCTTGATCGTTTCAATCACCAGGGTCTGGATTGCGAGATCGGCCGTCGGACATTCCTGTACATCCATGATGCGTATCTCAATGGATCCTCGATCGAAGCGGGGAATCGCGCCACGGGAATTCACCCAGATAGGATTAAGAATATTCTCGGGATCAAATGGTAAGAGGTCATTCTTAATTTTTTCATAGATGGAATTCATGTATTGACGTTTTGAAAAAACGGCCTCCGGCACCACCTTGCCAGTAATAGAAGGTATTTTAGCCTGATTGGTTTTATAGTATTTCATCCGGGTATCGGCAAAACCCGTGACTTGTCCATCCAGAATCGGAGAGCTCGCACAAAGGGCGGGAAGGATGGGTAACACAATGCGGATGGCGGCGTGAAGTTTGGTAAACTCCTCATCGTCGTAAAAAGGCAAATTCAAATGCGTGCTTTGTAGATTACTCCAGCCATGGCCACTGCAATCAAAAATTTTATTATAAACGGCGTATACCTCATTGCTGTCGTGAGGCCATAGTTTAGTCTCCGTCAGTGGATTCATCCACGGATGGGCGGCCGTGGGGAGGAGTATGGCATTCCATTTTTCAAGAATTTCATTGATTTTTTTTATGTTATCCGCAAACCCATTTGCCATGAGATTGAAATTGCTTTCGGGCTTTGTCGATTTCATTTCAATTACATGAAGGACCAGCTCGTTGGACCAGGTGACAATGTCATTTTCAAACTCGCTCACATATTGACCCAGTTCATTTTTCAATAACTCATCGGCGATGGGTTTGATATCCAGTGAATCGCGATCCACTATCATATATTCCAATTCTACGCCAAAAACCTGGAAAAGATGGTAACGTAAGGGTTGTGTCATTTGGCTGATTTGATTTTGTTCAGTATTACCTCCATGATCAGGTCATATAATTTGTCTTTCAGAATCTTATCTTCTGTTCCCGCATCAATGTTGGGATTATCATTGACTTCAATGATATAAAATTTTCCATCTACCTCTTTCATATCTACGCCATAAAGTCCTTTGCCAATGAGTGCGGTGGCCTTTAAAGCGCCTTTTAAAAGTCCGGCAGGGGCTTGGTCCACGGCAATGCTTTCCACCTCGCCGTCGCGGGAAGTTTCTTTTTTTGCACTCCAGTTTACGATCTGCCAATGTTTGCTCGCCATAAAATATTTGCAGACAAATATCACTTGAGAATCGATTACACCCACGCGCCAGTCGAAGGGGGTCGGGAGGAATTCCTGGGCGATGATCAGATCGGACTTTACAAACATGCCTTCCCGTTCTTTTTTAAATTCCTCCAGGTTGTTGATCTTAACTACGCCTTTGGAAAAGGCCCCATCCGGTTGTTTGAGGATAAACGGGAACTTCATTTTCTCAGGAAGGGTATTGCAGTTTTCTTCCGTGATCACATAGGACTTAGGCGTAAGGATCTTGTTGGCATTCAGCAATTCGTGGAGATAAACCTTGTTGGTACACTTGAGAATTGATTCCGGATCGTCAATGACGGCAAGGCCCAGAGATTCGGCCTTCTTGGCAAAACGAAAGGTATGGTGATTGACGTTGGTCGTTTCCCTTATAAAAAGAGCATCATATTGAATTAGTTTGTCGATGTCATTTTTGGTGATAAACTCCGTATTGAAACCGGCTTCAAGGGAAGCTTTATAAAATCGTTTAAGCGCCCGGTCATCGGAAGGAGGATAAGGGTCCTCAGGATTCACGAGGATGGCGAGGTCATATTTTTTCTTGTCAGGCCGGTAGTCTCTTTTGCGAAGGAGATATTTTTCAAGGGCATGCTCCAGAATGGATTGATCGCTCTCCGGCATTTCGTTCAAACTGATAGGCCGGATACTTTGAAGTACCCATTTGTTCTTCTTTGAAAAAATCGCCCGGATCAACGGCGCCTGCACCAGTTGAAAGAGCTGTAAAGCAAGTTTATTAAGGTGCTCGGCCTGGGCTGAACCAAAGTAGATATTGAATTCAACCTTGTCGTACGGTTCATTTTTAAATGTATTTTGAATCAGAGCATCGAAGTCCAGAGAGTCATCCCTCAAAATAGAGGGGAAGCGCAAGTCCTGGATGGTAGAAACTTCCGGCAGCACCTTATGCCCCCGTGCTTCGGCCAGCAGCGAAACATAATATCCCTCACTTTGGTATTGATACGACTTACAAAGATTGAGGATCTTGAGATTTTTTACCCCTTGGTAGGCTTCATCGGTGATATAACGTGCAGGGGTGATTACCTCTACATCATCCAACCGAAGGTTCCAGTGTTTGGGTTTTTCAACAATGATAATCTTAGGCATAACCGTACCCGAGCCCCTTTACCGATGGAGAAGGGTGAGGGTTAATTTTTTTTAAAGGTGGATCACTTGGGTTGTATTATTAACAAGTTAGCATCGTAGGTAACAATTCCAAGCATGATGCTATTGATCAGCCGGTTGAAAGTGACACTATAGTACTGACTTTTCAGTGGATTAGGATTCATGGGATCGGCCAGGTAAACGTTGTCAGACTCTTCGTCGAATCCGTTGACGATAGCAAAATGACCCACAGGCTCACCTTTGATGCTGTCATATTTGTTGTTACTGGGTATTTCACGTGGTGTACTGTAAAGATACGTAGCGCTGAGACCGGCAAGAATAGGTATCGATTTTTTTAAATATCCTTTGATGAGTTTATCGTTCAATTCGTTGTATAGTAACTGTCCACCAGCTTCTAAAAATTTAATATAAGCCCGGCTGGCGATCTGCAATTTCTTGCTTTTAAATTTATATGACATCTGTCGCTTGAGGTTATACACCATTTTTCGTGAGGAAAGCTCGAACCAGGTAGGGTCCACGACATTTAGGTTGTAGGTGTAGATGGAGGCTTTGTAGCCCCGTTGCAAAGCATGGTTGCCCATCATGACGGCCAGGGTCCCACCAGTCTTCAATTGCTTTACTTCCCGGATCACCTGTTTCAGGCTGATATTGTCTTTATAGTATTGATAAAGTGCATGAAGGCATGTGGGTCCACAGGTGACCTCATCGGGCTGAGCCTTGATGTCGAAGTTGAGAAAGAGCGCTTGCCGTTGGGTCATGAATTCAAAACAATTTTGAGATAAATAAATTGATGACCTCCACCAGGATCAAAATGATAATGATCCATTCCAGCAGGTTGCTTTGCCGCTGGTTGGAAATTTCGCGAAACACACTCAGATTTTCTTCGATGATGCGGAGGGTGTATTCAATTTCACTGAAGCGAACGCGCAGATCAAAGTGCTTCATCAGACCTTTATGCAGACGATCGGCATACTCGTCTTCCCATACCAGCTCCGGTGCATCGAAAATGTAAATATTATCGGCAATATCATTCTGTGTATTTAATGCCTTGCCAATAAATTTCAACATGTTTCGCCGGTTAATACTTAAGCGGCCGGTAGTTTCCAGATCACGGGTGAATACTTTTATTTCCGTAAGCAGGCTTTCAGAAACTTCGTGATAGCGATCCAGGGCCACCGACTGCGCCAGGTTGAGCATGGAGATTCGCACTACTTTAAAATCGAGGTGATTCACAATAACCTGGTCGAATGCAAATTCCAATTCACTATTTGGATCAAGACAGATTTCATGGTCATCCCTGAGCCAATGGGTCACGGGCGTTCTCGCATAGGGTTGAATAGCCTGGACCGCTTTTCCAATCTCCTCTTCTGAATGCCCGGAAAAAACAATCACGCCATAATTGAAATAATACTGATAGCGGTCATCTTCTAAATTGTATAATAATTCCGTAGAAGAATCTGATGCAGGCTTTATTTCAAGAAAGGCTTTTATGCCCTTCAGGTCCAGTTGGCTTGCCACCAGGATGGCTGATAATTTGACGGTCTTTTCCACGATCTCATCAAATTTAACTTTTAAATAAGGTCAAAAAAACGCACTCTTGTATTTAAACCTGAATACTGCCTGCATGAAGAAATTTCTCTTGATTTTCGCCGCGCTTTGCCCCATCACCGATGGCTTTAGCTGGGGTGCTACCGGCCATCGCGTTACCGGACAGATCGCCGAACAATTCCTTAATGCAAAAGCTAAAAAGCGGATCGCAATCATTCTGGAACGGCAGTCCATCGCTATGGCAAGTACTTGGATGGATGATATCCGCTCGGATTCAGCCTATAATTATGCGATCGACTGGCACTACACCACCATCCCTGACGGCAAACGATATGAAGATGTGGAAGCAAATCCCGATGGGAAACTGATCATGATGATAGAGAAAATTACCAAGGACCTGAAGTCAGGGAAGCTTTCAGCTAAACAGGAACGCGAGTATTTGAAATTCTTAATTCACCTGGTGGGCGACCTTCACCAGCCGCTCCATGTAGGGAAACCCGGTGACAAGGGAGGCAACGATGTGAAAGTAAAATGGTTTCGCAGCGACAGTAATCTCCACCGGGTATGGGACAGTGAAATGATCGATGATACTAAACTGAGCTACACCGAGTTGGCGCAGTCATTGATCAAACCAGACAAGACCACTCTCGTAAAATGGCAATCCACTTCCGTCCGTGATTGGGCGTTGGAATC
>JAYWDP010000238.1:0-2015 GCA_043779775.1 Cyclobacteriaceae bacterium | reverse complement strand
ATCACTCTTTAATGTGATTTTTCTTTTAAAAGTACCCAATCCGACTTACTTTTATCTTAAAATCACATTATAATGCTAAAAGCAGCACTTGGCAGATTGGTAAAAAACCGAAGAAAAGAATTGAAGATAACGCAGCCTCACTTGGCCGAACTGGCAAAAGTGAGCACCAACACGCTGTATAAATTAGAACGAGGTCAAAGCAATCCTTCGCTGGACATCCTAATTAAACTGGCGGAAGTGTTGGGCATGGAACTAAAACTGGAAGTGAAGACCCTGGCGCATACACACCCACCCAGCAAAGCGAGAGCACCAAAAACAGGCAAGGCCATAAAATAAAGAGCCGATGAGAACAGCAGAGATATACCGGAACGGATTGCTGTGCGGACTCTTGTTAGAAGAAGATCAGCGTGGTTTTGTGTTTAGGTATGATGAGGCATACTTTCATGATACCCACAAACCAGCCATCAGCTTAACGATACCCAAAACAAAACAAGAACACCGTAGCAAATTTCTCTTTCCGTTTTTCTTTAACATGCTCAGCGAGGGCGTGAATAAAAAACTGCAAAGCGTTCAATTAAAAATTGACGAAGCGGACTCCTTTGGCTTACTGATGGCCACCGCACGCTACGATACCATTGGGGCGATAACCGTAAAGCCAGCGGCCACAAAATGAACTTGGCCGAATTAAAATACTGCCCGGGAACTTTAGCAGATGGATTTACCACCTACAGCCCACGATGCCTACGCGACTTGTTCGGTGGCAAAAAAGTAAACCACGTGCTGCCCTACACATCGCCACAACAAAGCGAAGAAGTAGCCGCGCAATTCTTTGAAAACAGAAAACGCATCTCCATATCCGGGGTACAAGAAAAATTAAGCTTGATCCTTGAAAAAAATCAATTGCGCCTAACCAAAGCAGGCGAACGGGGCACCTACCTATTGAAACCCATACCAAGAGACCTAAAAAAAGTGGACCAAGTGCCTGCCAACGAGCATCTCACCATGCAGATAGCAAAGCAGGTTTTTGGGATGAAGGTGGCCGAGAATGCCATGGTGTTTTTTAAGGATGGCTCACCGGCCTATATCACCAAACGATTTGATGTAAAAGACGATGCCACCAATTGGGGAAAAGAAGACTTTGCCACCTTGGCAGGAAAGACAAAAGATAATGCCGGAGATAATTTCAAATACGATTACAGTTACGAAGAAATGGGGATGCTGATACAAAAGTACGTGCCGGCATGGAGGGTGGAAATAGAAAAATTCTTTTCGCTGGTGGTTTTCAATTTTTTGTTTTCAAATGGCGATGCCCACCTAAAAAATTTCTCCCTACTGGAATCCACAAATGGTGATTACCTGCTCAGCCCTGCCTATGATTTGGTCAATACAAGATTGCACGTAGATGATACTGACTTTGCGTTCAGCAGAGGGCTATTTGCCGATGCACACAAAAGCACTGCCTACAAAAAAAACGGGCATGCCTCCAAAACCGATTTTCTGGAATTGGTGAAAAGAATTGGGGTGATAGCAACCAGGGCCGAAAAATTATTGGCTCCCTTTTTAGAAAAACAAACTACGGTAGAAGCCTTAACAAACTGTTCCTTCTTGAGCGAGCCAAGCAAAAGAGGATACCTGCTGATGTACCACACCAGACGGAATTGTTTGAATGTATGAACGTACTGCTTCGCTTATGCTACGTAGCACACAGTAGTAAAAACATGCGAAGAAATTTTTATCCCCTCATCCCCGAGGGCTGTCTCTTAAACGGGGGCGATGCGCCTTTTGACTATGAAGAATATTTGAAGAAAGCGAGTGTGGAGAGGTTTGAGGTGGAGTAGACTTGCCGTTTTTGTTTCCTCGCAGAGTCTCCCGTTTCGGGGACTCTGCGCAAACACAGGTGGGAAAGGCGCAGAGTCCCGAGGCGGAGACTCTGCGAAGAATAAAAGTTGTCAAACTTGAAATTGTCGGATACCAATGAATAAAAATATTGGCCCACGGCATTGTCCATGGCCTGG
>JAYWDP010000237.1:0-2016 GCA_043779775.1 Cyclobacteriaceae bacterium | reverse complement strand
AGGCACATCTCTATGCTTTTTACACACCCGCCAAGGAGGATGGCGCAAAAGCACTCGACCTTGCTTACCAAGACGTAAAAGCTGCCTTTGAATATTATTTGATAAATTTTAATAAAGGCCGTCCCATCATCATAGCATCTCACAGTCAGGGCAGCTATCATTGCGAGCGACTGTTAAAAGATTATTTTGACGGAAAAGAATTACAGAAAAAACTGGTCGTTGCCTATTTGGCAGGCCGTGCGATCCGGCCTGATGCCTTTCCCCATATCTCTCCTACTCAAAAACCGGATGAGACAGGTGTATGGGCCTCGTGGAATACCTGGGCGAGAGGTTACTATCCCAACGATTACGAACGATACTTTCGAAAATCGCTCAGCACCAATCCGTTGTTGTGGAATTCGAGTGAAGATTTTGCTCCGAAAGAATTAAATCACGGAGGTGTAGCACTCCATTTCACCTATGCTCCTAATATTGTGGACGCACAGAATCACCAGGGTATACTGTGGATAAACAAACCCTACTTCAAAGGTCGCTGGCTCATACGCACCAAGCGTTGGCATCGGGCTGATATGAATTTTTTTTATGTGAATATTCGTGAGAATGTGGCGCTGAGGATTGAGAAGTTTTTACAATCCGCTAAATCCTCTACTACAACGGGTAATAAATGAGGGCGGTCCCGCCAACCTTATCCTCTGAAATAGGTTAGCAAGTGGAATAGACAGCCAATACTTCTTTCTGGCAACTTTTGCTGGTATAACAAAGCCAGTATCATTCTGGAAATTATGGGGTCAGATCACCTACCTCCATTCTTCATGTTCAGGCGAATTTGTTAGCCATTTTGTACGTGATCAACCTTTGTACTCAATCCAAAAGCGAACACTTATCCCCGGATTCGAACATCCCCTCACCCATTACGTCCGGATTTTGATGCAGCAATGGCTCCAGGATTTTCCCTACCGTGTACCGATTTCGCTCAGGGTATTTGCGGGTGTGGGGATTGGGACGCTGGTAACCGCTGCGATAATCACAAGCTACCATTCAGTAAAGGTCGCCCTCACTAATCCCGTAGTAGTTCTATGAGATGAATAGTGAGGTCATTTCACAAGCTGCTCCACTAACTTCTTCTCAACTCCATGAGTTTGTTCCGTTCGTTTTGAAGTTCGCGTGACAACTTTGTTTGCTTGTCCAGGGACTTACGTTTGTATTCATCCAACTCAAATAGCGTGGCATTGACAAGCTCTATTTTCTCCCGCATAGAAGCATACAGCAATTTTAGTTTACCGGTCAATATACCCAGCAGCAAACCAAGCCCAATGGTAATTGCCGTGACGATGGCTAGAAAAGTTTTTTTTCCAAAATTAATACCCATCACTGAAATGTGGGTGCTGGCATAGACAAGGTCCTGGAATGACGCTTCCTTTTGCTGTAGTGCCTCCTGGGTATTTTTCAATTCACCTTCCACTCTTGAAATAGTAGCGGCAGATTCATGCAACTGTGCCTTCCGTGCACTGATGGAGTCCATAACAATCTTTAAGACGCCATCGAGTACATTTTCCTTGATCACTTTGTATTCATTGTAGGTCTCGGATTTTGATTTCATAATCTGGAAGCGCTCCGACAGGGTCGCTTTCTGCAAATCAACCGTCGGCTGAGTGGTTTGGGCCAGCATTGGCTGAATGGCCAGCAGGCATAGAAGTGGTACGATGAAATATCTCATAGTTAGTATAAAACAGTTCTTGCAACTTCAACAGATCCAGGTCCACTTCCTATCCGAAATTTTCTAAGCAGCAAATAATTCGGTTAACGAAGGTTAAGGGCGATGAAAGAATATTGAGTTCACCCTAGCCCTGAACGAACTGGAGGCCTTTAAAAAATTAAGGAACCGCGACCCTGGCAGCTTCTTGCATTATCGTTCATTTCTCAGCTGGGTTTTGGACAAAAAAAACGGGAAAAGATCAATTGCTTGATTTTTCCCGTCTTGCTATCCATCAACCGGAGCCAATGCATAACACTAAG
>JAYWDP010000236.1:0-6093 GCA_043779775.1 Cyclobacteriaceae bacterium | reverse complement strand
CCTTGGCTCCTTCATTTCCCACGCACAAAAGATTGGAACTTTTCAGTTAGAATTACCTTTGGTGGCACAAGGAATAGCAGTACCCGTTCATGTTAGCCTTGACCAGGTTACTTTCGTGAATGACTCGTCGCTTGCATTGGTTGAAATCCAGGGTAATAAAAAGACACCCGTTCCTTTTCAAACTATCCAGGGCAGTTCACGCACTTTGCATTGGATGGTAAAGTCAGGAGGAAAGTCTGGCGAGAAACATACGTACGAATTGATGCAAGGCAACTCTGGAAAATTTGACGAGATCCGCTTAGTGGATCAGGATGGTGCATTGACCTTCGTAAGTGAAAACAGGAATTTGCTACGTTATCAATTCCAAACTTTATACCCTCCGGCGGGAATCGATACTGCGTATAAGCGAAGCGGATTCATTCATCCGTTGTGGTCACCCAATGGACAGGTGCTTACCCGCATTCAGGCACCTGATCACTATCATCACTATGGTATCTGGAATCCGTGGACGGAAGTTTTGTTCGAAGGTGATTCGGTTGACTTCTGGAACCTTGCGCGAAAACAGGGTACGGTCCGATTTGCAAAATCCCTTTCCGTCACCAACGGTCCCGTGTTTAGTGAATTCAAAGTATTGCACGAACACGTCGTGTTTAAGAAGAAAGAAGGCGAAAAGGTAGCATTAAATGAAACGCAAACCGTCAGAATTTATCGGCCTGACCACCAGGATTATTATATTGCTGATATCACTAGTGAACTGAACTGCGCTACTCCTTCACCCGTACTTCTGTTAAAATACCGGTATGGCGGACTGGGGTGGCGCACGACCGAACAATGGGACAAGAACAATAGCGAAGTGATTACTTCAGAAGGGAAAACCAGAAAAGATGCTGATGGAACTGCCGCGCGGTGGTGCATTGTTCAAGGTGCCGTTGATAATGATTATGCTGGAGCCATTATGATGTCTTTCCCTACCAACTATAATCATCCTGAGCCGCTTCGCATTTGGCCCGCTACGCCCGAAAACCGGGGAGACATGTTTGCCAACTTCTCCCCCACCAAGAATATGAGCTGGTTGCTGCAGCCTGGAAAAAGTTATGTGCTAAAATACAGGCTGATAGTCTTTAACGGACACATGACGAAAGAAAAAGCAGAATCTGCCTGGCAATATTTTGCTAAACCTCCTAAGGTCATATTAAAATGAACAAAAAAAATATTATTAACATTTAACATCACTTTATGAAAAAAAAGAAAATCTCAAAAATTTCCAGGAGGACGTTCCTTGATTCGTCTTTAAAAGCGACAGTACTCACTTCCCTGGCGCTTGCAGGATTTCCAACGATACTCCCCTCAACAGTGTTTGGGAAAAATGCTCCTAGCAACCGGATTAATGTAGGCTCTATTGGAAATGGAAGGATATCGCGCATTCACGATCTGCCCGGTATTTGGAAGTTTGATTCTGCGCAGATCATGGCCGTTTGTGATCTGGATGCGAATCGTGCAGAAGACGCGCGTGTCTTAGTGAATAAATACTATTCAGAAAAGACAGGCAAGACATTTGATGGAGTGAAAGTTTTTTCCAACTATCGTGATCTGCTGCAGAATAAAGACATCGACGCGGTGGTCATCAGTACACCAGATCATTGGCATGCGCTCATTGCGATTGAGGCGGCACAGGCCGGCAAGGATATTTATTTGCAAAAACCCACCTCGCTCACAATCGCTGAAGGCCGGGCGTTAAGTACTGCTGTTCAGCAATCAAAACGCATTTTTCAGATTGGCAGTCAACAACGGTCCTCAACGCAGTTTCGTTATGCAGCTGAGCTGGTGCGCAATGGACGTATCGGTGAATTAAAAACTGTGTATGTGGGATTACCCGGAGACCCATCCGGTGAGGTAGAAAAAGAAATGCTAATACCGAAAAACCTTAACTATGAAATGTGGCTTGGTTCAACGCCCGATGTATACTACACGGAAAAAAGAGTTCATCCACAGGTAGGTTATGACCGACCAGGCTGGCTGCGTTGCGAACAATTTGGCGCTGGAATGATTACTGGTTGGGGATCCCATCATGTAGACTCCGCACATTGGGGCATGAACACTGAGTACACGGGCCCTGTCGAAGTGTGGGGCCATGCCGATTTTCCAAAATCAGGACTATGGGACGTACACGGAATTTTTAAGACGGAAGCAATGTATGCGAATGGAGTAAGCATGGTTGTTGGCAATGAATTGCCAAACGGAATTAAATTTGAAGGAACGAAGGGATGGATCTTTGTAACGCGCGGGAATTACAAAGTGACCGGGAGTGATCCGGTTGCGAACCAAGAAGGTGTCAAACCCCTTGAAGCCAGCGATCCGAAAATCTTAAAATCCGTTATTGGACCCAACGAAATTCATTTATACGAAAGCAGTGACCACCATGGCAATTGGCTTGAGTCAATCCAGTCGCGCAAACCTCCTATCACCAACGTTGAAATTGCACACCGATCTTGCAGTACCTGCCTGATTCATCACATCACCATGAAGCTTAACAGAAAAGTAACCTGGGACCCTGCCGCCGAGCGTTTTAAAAATGATGATGAAGCAAATCATATGTTGTCACGAACCCAGCGACAGCCTTATGCTCTTGCGAAAGGCTAAATGGAGAGTCATAATATGAATAAAATTGGAAAAATAATATTCATCTGGATCGTGTGTATGTCCTGTAAATCCAATGCACCTGTAGAAGAGAACGGGCGACGAGTACATCTTGTAACCCTGGACCCGGGTCATTTTCATGCGGCACTCGTTCAAAAGACGATGTATGAAGGTGTTGATTCGATCGTTCATGTGTACGCACCGGAAGGCAAGGATCTACAATGGCACTTGGGCAGAATTGATTCCTATAATGCACGACAGGAAACACCTACCCATTGGCGTGAAGAGGTTTATACCGGAAAAGATTTTTTTGAAAAAATGCTTGAGGAAAAGTCGGGGAACGTCGTAGTGTTGTCAGGGAACAACCAATTAAAGCCGGATTATATTTTAAAATCAGTAGAGGGAGGATTCAATGTGCTGGCCGATAAGCCGATGGTACTGGATAGTGATGGTTTTGAAAAGTTAAGACAAGCTTTTGTAATGGCAGAAAAGAACAATTTATTGCTCTATGATATCATGACCGAACGCTATGAGATTACCACCATCCTGCAGCGCGAACTTTCAATGATGCCAGACGTGTTTGGGATTTTGGAAAAAGGAACCTTTGAGAATCCGGCCATCACAAAAGAAAGTGTACATCATTTTTACAAATATGTTTCTGGAAGCGTACTAACAAGGCCGGCATGGTTTCTGGATGTGTCCCAACAAGGTGAAGGGATCGTTGACGTGATGACGCATTTAGTCGACCTCGTACAGTGGGAAAGTTTTCCTGAACAAGCCATCGACTTTGCCAGGGATATTCAGGTAAAAGATGCCAGCCGATGGACTACTGCTATTACGTTAAGTCAATTCAAAACGATTACGAAGCTGGAAGCCTTCCCCGATTATCTGAAAGGAAATGTCATTCAGGACACGCTACTGAATGTGTCATGCAACGGGGAAATACATTATCAACTCAAGGACGTGCATGCCACAACCTCAGTAATCTGGAACTATCAGGCGCCGCAGGGAGCGGGCGATTCGCATAACTCCATCATGCGAGGCAGTAAGGCAAACCTTGTGATCCGGCAAACGGAAAGAGAACAATTCAAGTCGACGTTAAGTATTGAGCCTGTCGCAAAGGACCCAAATTATGAAAGTGAATTGAATAGGACGTTTGCCAGGGTCCAGGAAATGTATCCAGGCACGGAATTAAAGAAAAATATATTTGGTTGGGAAGTGGTAATTCCCGATAAGTATAAAGAAGGACATGAAGCTCATTTCGTACGGGTCATGCAAAACTTTCTTGACTATTTTAATGGAAGTCCAATGCCTGTGTGGGAAGGGCCCAACATGTTGGCCAGGTACTACACCACGACGGAAGCATTGAAATTATCAAAGGCAAAAAAAAATTGAAATATGACGTTTATGAACAAGTAGCACGTCAGGATAAGGATCAACGGGATCTCACTTGCTCTGCTATTGACGCTGATTTCGGCAAGTGAGATTTCAGCCCAGACCCCTTCTGCGGACAGCAAAGGATTAAAAGAAATACGCCCTGGTTTAAAATCTGTGGTGAAGAGTTTATTGCCAAAGCATTTGAATATGCACATGTTGCCGATCCGGACGCCCTCCTCTTTTATAATGATTATAACACGGAAGTGCCTTTCAAACGTGAACGAATCTACCGTTTACTCAAACAATTAATAGATACCATGGCGTTCAAAGTATTTCGGGAAAATAAAAACGTTATCACTGGCGTAACTTTTTGGAATGTCTCAGACAAAAGTTCATGGTTGGACAATTTTCCTGTGCGCGGAAGAAAAAATTACCCGCTGCTGTTTGACAGGAATCTAATGAGAAAAAAAGCGTATTGGGAGGTTATCAAATTCTAAACAAATCAACTCAATTCTTTTCTTTTACCACAAAGAAATACACTGGGGCGACACCTTTGCCCCAATTTTTTAAGCTAAACTTTAACTTTGCTAATCTGTGAATCTGTGGCGATTTAAAATGCATTTCTTGCCACAGATTCACAGATTGAAACGTATTCTTTGTAGTACAAATTTTCTCAAATTTTTTTCCATGCCTGTTGTGCCTTCCTCTGTGTTCTCTATGGTTATGCATTCATTTCCATTGAAAAGCAAAATATTGACAGGAACCCTTACCAACATTTTTCAATGCGTGTGGTATCATGGATGGAAGAAATACCAAGGCACCGGGTGATGCCGGGTATTCATGGTCGTCAATTTGCATGACCGCCTCCCCCATTAGTAAAAGAATAATTTCTTCTTCAGGATGGGTATGCGGAAAATGACTCGATAAACCTTCATTCAATGTAGTGACATGCATTTCAAACTTGCTGCACGATGCCGTAGGCCGGTTAAAGAAATCACGCCGGGCTCCCCGGTCGGTTTCTTTTGCCACGACATCATTCCAGTTGATAATAAATGACCCGCCAGCATTTTTCGCTTTTGTATGATCCATGGGCAACTTTGATTTGAACCTCAACCGATAATAAGTGACGGGATCTTTTCCTCCATTTTCAAAGTGAACCATGTCCCCGGGTATTATAAACGCCATACTGCCGGGGTCAATCAACTTGTTTTGTTCATTAATTTTAACATTCAACTCTCCTTCCCTGACAATAATCAGTTCTTCATTGCTGGAGGAAAAATCTTTGGCCGGAGGGCCAGGTTGCGTTGCCAAGCGTATGGCCAATACTTCAAATTGTTCAAAAAATGTTGTGCTCCCTTTGAGTATTGTTTCTGTTCCATCCTTATTGGGTTTCAAATGATTGTAAAATACACCGGCTTTCAATGGATCGTCTTGTGCCCAAACACAAGATGTTAAGGGGAGCAAAATGAAAAGGAGCCACTGTTTTCTCAGTATGCTAAATGATAATTTCATTTCCGGACTCATTTAAAATAGCGATTTGCAAAATCCAAAAAACTTGGCCAATTAGGTCCCGGCGTGTGCCCACCGCTGTGTTGACGAAAGGCAATATCACCATCCGTTAAAGTTGTTTCAACTTTTGGAAACTCCGTAGCACCCAAAGTTTTTTTGCCCAACAGACTATATACCGGTCCTGCCGCTACACATGCCATAAACATGCCGCGAGGATCTACCCAGCCATCTCCTTTTTCTCCACTGCCAACATACACTGGGCGGGGTGCGCATAAAGCAATAAGTTCGTGAGCGTCGACCGGCAAGTCATTCCAGTTCAGCGGTCCGGCATATTTAATAAAGTTTCCGGCCATCCAATGATATTCACCGGAGCCAGCTACATTCTCAACAATCTCTCCGGCATTTCTTCGGTGAAGTTTGACGCCACCTTCACCGGATGAACAGATAAATGCAATCGCAAAACGGGAATCATATGCCATGGCAACCGCTGTTGCTTTGCCATAGCGTGAATGGCCTTGTATTGCCACTTTCTTTACGTCCACTGATTTATCCGTTTCAAAATAATCCAGT
>JAYWDP010000235.1:0-2023 GCA_043779775.1 Cyclobacteriaceae bacterium | reverse complement strand
TTCCACCCCAACGAGCTTTTCTTGCTGTACAATCCACAAAGCAACATTGGAAAACAGACCAAAGCACTTGCCACCGATATCTGTAGTCACATAAATGAAGTGGACTCCCTTCGGGAAAAACTGTCTCCCATGTACTGGCGGGAAATCATAGGACTTCTGAATCTACAACCCGACGAATTGCTCGACCACTCTCATGATGACTACAAATCCAAAGTGGCTGGAAACGGATACACCATGAACAGATGGCTGGAAGTTCTTTCCCACTATCCGCATCTGGTAAAATCCCCCATTGCCATTTATCACGGTAAGGCTACCCTCTGCCAGACACCCACCGACATCATGCGACTGGGCGGTGCTGTGTCTCAGGGGGACAAAGTATTGCCTCACCTTAAAAAATATTCTTAAAGCCTTTGCATTGCCACGGCCTTAAGGCCGTGGCAATGAATTTCACAGTCAATAGGACTATAGTCCTAAACTAAGATTTATTCAAAAAAAACCAAAATCATTTTTCTTTCTTTGCGTCCCGATGTCTATCAGGATATCTTTGCCGCAGTAAAATTAGATTCAGGCGCATGAAGAACATAACGGTAATTGGTTCAGGTACGATGGGTAACGGAATTGCCCACGTGTTTGCACAACATGGTTATAAAGTTTCGCTGGTAGATATTTCGGAAGAGATGTTAAAAAAAGCCGTGTCTACTATTGAGAAGAATATGGGCCGGCAAGTGGAGAAAGGCAGCATGACGGAAGAGAAAAAGAAAGAGGCTCTCACCAATATCACTACCACTACTTTCCTGAAAGAAGGTGTCAAAGATGCTGAACTGGTCATCGAAGCGGCAACGGAAAACATCGATCTGAAACTTAAAATATTCAGAGAGATCGATGAGAATACAAGGCCCGAAACCATTCTGGCCTCGAACACATCCTCCATATCCATTACGAAAATTGCATCGGTGACTAAGAGCCCTGATAAGGTAATTGGTATGCACTTCATGAATCCTGTACCGATCATGAAATTGGTCGAGGTGATCCGCGGATACGGCACCAGTGACGGTGTAACCCAAACGATCATGGATGTTTCACGTGACCTTGGAAAAGTGCCGGTAGAAGTGAATGACTATCCTGGATTTATTGCCAACCGGATTCTAATGCCCATGATTAATGAAGCGATTTACTCACTGTATGAAGGTGTGGCGGGGGTTGAAGAGATTGATACCGTCATGAAACTTGGCATGGCGCATCCCATGGGACCACTCCAATTAGCTGACTTCATCGGATTGGATATCTGCCTCTCAATTTTAAATGTCTTGTTTGATGGTTTCGGCAATCCCAAATATGCCCCCTGTCCCCTGCTGGTAAATATGGTCCAGGCAGGGCACAAGGGATTGAAAACCGGCAGCGGGTTTTATAAATATGCACCCGGAAGCAAGGAACTGATTGTGGCTGATCGGTTTAAGAAATAGACGAAAGTTCAAGGTTTATAGTTCAAGGTTTTCAAGCCAAAGCTGAACCCTAGTCTGAAACCTGAACCCTGGAATCATTATTTCTTCAACAAATCCCTGATCTCCGTAAGCAGAACGATATCCGCTGGTGTGGGCGGAAGCGTAGCCGGTGTTGCATCTTCTTTTTTCTTGGCGGCATTGACGCCTTTCACAATCAGAAACAAAACAAAGGCAATGATGATGAAATTGATGACCGCTGAGATGAAATTGCCGTATTTAACGGATCCAAAAACAGTAAGGTCATCCAGGTGAGTCAGGTTAGCGGTGTCAAGTGCCGGCTTCAATAACAAGGGAGTAATCACGTGATCAATCAATGAGCTCACGATCTTGCCGAAGGCGGCACCAATAATAACACCTATCGCGAGGTCTACTACATTGCCTCGCATGGCAAATGCCTTGAATTCTTTTAACATAAAAATTATTTTTTAGGGTTTAGGTATAATTGACGACTAAACTATTATATGATGGAGAAGAATGCAATTTTTATTTCTGCCACAAAGTCATGAAGACACAAGGGAAAT
>JAYWDP010000234.1:0-2033 GCA_043779775.1 Cyclobacteriaceae bacterium | reverse complement strand
CGGTCTGCAATCCTGATAGCTTCGGACATAGTTCAAACTCCTTCACCTTTTCCCATAAAAAATTCCAGGCATGGCCTTTGGCGGTAAATGTGATCAGTGGCTTAGAATTTCTGCTTACCCTGTTGACGGCAAAGCGAAAAAACCCATTACGATCTTCGTAGTCATAAATGCCCCATTCTTCCGCTCTGTTTTTTTGGGCGAGGTTATACTTTGGCCAGATCTTACGTATCTCCTGCGCTTCAAGAATCAAGGCAATTAATTCGTTGCCTGTGAGTTCATAACTGATGTGATGAATTTCATTTCGAATGTTAGAATGGCTCCAGTCTCGGGCTTCTCCTGTAAAGTGCCCGGCCATTCTTTTTTTTATGTTGATCGCCTTCCCGACATAAATCACCTGGCCGTGTGCATCGTGGAAATAATAAACTCCAGCATTGGCCGGCAGCTTGTCAAACTCTTCCTTCGGCAAGTTGGGCGGAAGTATCGTTTCGCCTGAGTTTCGCTTTAGAGCTTTTGCGATCACCCCCTGATCATCGCGCTTGAGAAAGATGTCAAAGATCTTAGCGGTTGCTTCTGCATCACCCCCTGCCCTGTGACGGTTTACGATACTAATGCCAAGACTCTCGGCCAACCTTCCCAGGCTATATGAATCCAACCCCGGTATGATCTTCCGGCCCAGTCGCACGGTATCCAGTTTTTTAGTGCTCCACGAGATTCCCGCTTCGTCAAATTCCTTTTTTAGAAAACTGTAATCAAAGTGCGCATTATGTGCTACGAAAACGCGGTCTTTAAGCCAACCATGAATTTCTTTTGCAATATCCTGAAACGCAGGTGCGTCCCGGACCATTTCCGTGGTAATGCCGGTGAGGCCGGTGATAAAATACGGCACCCTCCTGCCTGGATTAATCAAGGTGTGAAAGTGATCGGTGATCTGCATGCCATCGTGGTGGAATATGGCGATCTCCGTCATACGATGATTCTCGGCATATCCTCCGGTAGTCTCAATGTCAACAATGGCGTACATAAAGCGAAGGTAAGAAAGTGTTAAAGTGGGTGACGGGAAAAATCTACAAAATAAACAACTTAACAGTTTCAATCTTAAACACTATTTTTAAACTATGAACTCAATCATCCGTTTCCTCCTCTCAGGAGTTGCCGTGATGTTCACGGCCTATTTGTTGCCGGGCGTACATATTGAGGATTATTGGGCCGCGTTGTTGGTAGCCATTCTCATTTCCATATCTAATGTTATCGTGAAACCCATTTTCGTCATTTTAACAATTCCAATCACCCTTATCACCCTGGGGCTCTTTCTGCTGGTAATCAATGCCGTCATCATTTTAATGGTAGACTACTTCGTGGATGGCTTTGCCGTGGATGGATTTTGGTGGGCCTTGGCGTTCAGTCTGATTCTATCGGTATTCAATAGCCTATTCGGTGATTTGACCAAGGAAAAAAAATAGTCAAGACATTCTCCTTAATTATCCTTAAATTTTAACTTCAATTTAAAATAAAATGAAAAGGAATACCCTACTCTTTGTTTTTATTGTGCTGACAAGTATCAGGGCGTCGGTCGCGCAGGATATTTCTCAACTCGCCACCGAGTTTCTGAATTCGTTGGGGCCATTGAAATCACAGGCTCAATTTACCCTGGACGATCAGGAACGCTTCAACTGGAATTTTGTGCCCGTTCCCCGCAAGGGACCTACTTTTCATGACTTTGATGATAAACAAAAGGCCGCCGCATTGGCATTATTAAAGGCATCTCTCTCCAGCCAGGGAATGCAAAAAGCAAATGATATTGTAGCTAATGAAAATATTCTAAGGGAGATTGAGGACCGCAGTGCCGTGGATCCTTACCGCGATCCACTCAACTATCACTTCAGTATTTTCGGAACACCTTCCCCCGACGGTGACTGGGGCTGGCGATTTGAAGGTCATCACATCTCCCAGAATTTTGTGTTAAGTAAAAATAAAATCGTCTCAGCCACACCCTCCTTTATGGGTTCCAATCCTGCCATCGTCCCTCGCGGAGC
>JAYWDP010000233.1:0-2035 GCA_043779775.1 Cyclobacteriaceae bacterium | reverse complement strand
CAGCAAACCCTTAAAGACGCTGGCTTCACCGTGCAAAGCAACGTGGCTGGGATGCCCACGGCTTTCACGGCAACCTATGGCAGCGGGAAACCAATTATTGGAATCCTTGGCGAGTTTGATGCGCTGCCTGGTGTCTCTCAAGAGGCGGTCCCTGAATTGAGACCTATTCCTGGAAAGATTGCAGGCCATGCCTGCGGTCACCATTTATTTGGTGTCGCTTCCTCCGCGGCCGCTATCGCGATCAAAGAATGGCTTGTCGCCAACAAGAAACAAGGTACCATCCGTTTTTATGGGACGCCGGCCGAAGAAGGAGGCTCAGGAAAGGTGTACATGGTGAGAGACGGACATTTCAAAGACGTAGATGTAGTCATCCACTGGCATCCTGGTGCTTCAAACTCCGCGGGATGGGGAACGTCCTTGTCTAACAAGTCGGGAAAATTTCGTTTTTACGGGATAGCATCGCACGCAGCAGCCTCGCCTGAGCGCGGAAGGTCTGCTTTGGATGCAGTCGAGGCCATGGATAATATGGTGAACATGCTGCGGGAGCACGTTAGTGATGCTACACGCATACACTATGTCATCACTCACGGCGGTGAGGCACCGAATGTCGTACCCGCCTTTGCGGAAGTATATTATTATGTGCGTCATCCAAAGCCCACAGAAGTAAAAGCAGTGTGGGAGCGTGTGGTGAAGGCTGCCGAAGGCGCAGCGTTAGGTACCGACACAAAAATGAAATATGAAGTCACCGGTGGCGTGTACAACATGATGCCGAATGAAACACTCTCAAAGATCATGGACGCGAACCTTCATATAGTCGGCGGATTTTCCTATACGCCTGAGGAAAAAGAGTTTGGAATAAAAATCCAGCAGACATTCACCGGCACGGTTCCCAAAATTGAATCCAGCAACGACATCGCGCCCTACGGAGAAAGTGAAAGCGGTGGTTCGACAGATGTTGCCGACATCGCCTGGGTGGTGCCGACCGCTGGCTTGAGAATCGCCACATGGGTGCCCGGGACTCCCGCCCATAGCTGGCAGGCAGTTGCCGCGGGAGGGACTACCATTGGCTTCAAAGGCATGATGGTCGCGGCTAAGACCTTGGCATTAACTGCAATTGATCTTTACAATTCACCGTTGGTCATTGAAGATTCATGGAAAGAGTTGCGCAAGCGACAAGGAGAAAATTTTAAGTATGAAGCGCTTATTGGGGATCGTCCACCGGCTTTGGATTACCGGAAATGATCCTGCTTTCCAGACAACACCTTCCTTGCCGTCTACTATCCTATTTATTATCTTGCACCAGATTGAATAATGATGGATAAGAGGATTACAGAACTCCTGGCCATACTTGCTGAATATCTTCAAAAGACGGACCGATTACTTGAAAGGATGGACCAGCATGACCTGCTGTTCGAAAAGCAGTTTACACGAATGGACCTGGCCTATCAAGTCATCGTGACTCACTCCGAGAAAATTGAATTGCTCCAGGAGCAAAGCAATGATCTCCGGCAGCAGACGAAAGATCTCAGACTTGAAATGTTGAAACAGGAAAACAAGAATGAGAACATCTTGACCGAAATTCTTTCTATATCCAAAAGGGTCCAAACACTTAAGTCGAATCAGTAGCGGAACGGCCGGCAATGAAGAAAGAAGACCAAATCCTGGACCGGCTCATAAAACTTCTGAAAAAGTCTAATCGGAAAATGGACCGTATTCTTAAGAATAAGAATAGGCCGAAAAAAAACTGGTCTCTGGAAAAAATTTGGCTTAATGAACTGAAAAATGATAAGAAATGGGAAGACCTGGCTCGGCGCAACCGAATTGGCCTAGTAATAAATCGTTAAATTCTGCTCCTGAATCCAAAAGTATTTCTCGATGCTATTCATATTGGGTTAAGTCTCGTCGTGATCTTCATGCTTTTCTTTCGTGATTTCTTCGTGACCCTGCATTGATTCTTTCTGTTTTACCAGGAGTTCCGTGCCAAAAGGTCACGACGTTAATACAGGTCACGAAGGCCACGACGAACCACAAAGAA
>JAYWDP010000232.1:0-2036 GCA_043779775.1 Cyclobacteriaceae bacterium | reverse complement strand
GAGGATTATCCAGGACCGGAAATACGATTTGTATTTGCTCACGGATATTGATGTCCCCTGGGAAAATGACCCGCAGCGTGAGCACCCGGATAAGCGCGAACACTTCTGGGAGATTTTTAAAAATGAAGTTGCCAAAACGGGAGTACCCAGTGCGGTGATCAACGGGCCAAGGGAGGAGCGGAGGGCCAAGGCGATCAAGGCAATCGAAGAGCTTTTGAAAAACTGTATTGAAGCTAACTTTCAGAAATTGCAGGTCAGGAATCTATAGTCGTCTATTGTCATGAGTGATTCCCCCATCGCAGACCCTTACGCCTCGCTTCAAATAAGAGATTTCAGGCTTTTTATTTTTGCCCGCCTTTGCATCACCCTGGCCATTCAAATTCAAGGAACTGTCGTAGGCTGGCAGGTTTATGAACTCACCAAAGACCCGCTTTCATTGGGTCTTATCGGTCTGGCGGAAGCCGTTCCAGCCATTTCCGTTTCGTTGTATGCCGGTCACGTTGCTGATATAGTCGAGCGAAAGAAAATTATTTTATCGACGATTCTCGTCTTGTTTCTTTGTTCCGCATTGTTGCTTTTCTTCACACTCGAACCGGGAAAGTTTGTGTTTCTGTATGGCGCCATTCCGATTTATGCTGTCATTTTCGTAAGTGGCATTGCACGGGGCTTTCTTTCACCCGCCACATTTTCCTTCATGCCTCAATTGGTACCCCGGCATTTGTATAGCAATGCAGTATCCTTGAACAGCACTTTTTGGGAAGCCGCCTCCATCGGGGGACCGATGATCGCCGGATTTGTCTATGGTTTTCTTGGGGTTTCTGTGGCTTACCTTGCCGATGTCGTGCTTGTCTTTGCCTGTATTATATTCTACCTGGCCATTCCCAGGAAACCCTTGCCCCCCATTAGCGAAGAACAAGGCGTCGTGGAAAAAATTTCAGCAGGACTAAAATTCGTATTCCACAATCAAATTGTACTCAGTGCAATAAGTCTTGATTTATTTGCCGTTTTGTTTGGTGGAGCCGTCGCTTTACTCCCTATTTTCTCGGGCGAAATTCTAAAAGCCGGACCACAGGGTCTTGGCCTGCTCCGGTCAGCACCGTCCATTGGAGCCGTACTCATTGCCATTTTTATTACCTACAACCCCATTCGCAAGAACATTGGTAAAATCTTGCTATGGTGTGTCGGCGGATTTGGTCTGTGCATGATCGGATTTGGCCTCTCAACAAATTTCTGGCTTTCAATGTGCTTATTGGTCATGAGTGGAATGTTTGACAGTGTCAGTGTCATTGTACGAGGCACCCTGATACATACCTTAACCCCCGAAAATATGAAGGGGCGTGTCTCGGCGGTGAACAGTATTTTTGTCGGCTCTTCCAATGAGATTGGTGCCTTTGAGTCTGGTTTTGCAGCTAAACTTCTTGGGGTGGTGCCGTCGGTTGTGCTGGGCGGCTGCATGACATTGGGCGTGGTCGGAATTACGGGATGGAAAGCAAAGAAACTAAGACAACTTGATAAGGTGGAATAATCTTAACCAACCAAACGGGTACCTGGTTTTTCTTTGCGTTACTTTGCGGTGAGGATTGCATTTCAAAAAGAAATCAAATTCTGCTGGCCCACTTGCTCAAATTAAAGTATTATTTGCTGCCGAAAATCCATTACCTTCATTATCTAATATAATATAATCTTATGACTTCCCGCAGATCATTCTTCCAAAAATCCATTGGCCTGGCCGGGGCTATGTCGTTAACTCCTTTTCTGAGCAGAGCCCGTTCAGAGGACATATCCGATGCAATGCTTTGCCTCAACCGAAAATCTCCCATGGAAGCAGCCAACGATGAGGAATTGTGGAGCCGGATTGCACAGGCCTATACCGCGTCCTCCACGATTTTAAATCTTAACAACGGCGGGGTAAGTCCACAACCCAAAGTTGTACAGGATGCCGTGGACCGATACTATCACTTGAGCAATGAGGCGCCGAGCTATTATATGTGGCAAATTCTGGACAAAGGCCGCGAGCCCCTTCGCAGAAAATTAGC
>JAYWDP010000231.1:0-2047 GCA_043779775.1 Cyclobacteriaceae bacterium | reverse complement strand
TCAGAATTTCAAGATATTCCTGGCTCAGTTGTTTTGTGTCCATCAAGGATAAATTTGGCCGAATGATGACAAAACCATCTGAACGATCATTGGGAGTTCCCACATGATCTCCGTCTGATGGATCCAATGCCTGCTCTCCTTCATGGCTCAATGCCTGATTAAGCCAGGAATTCCAGCTTTTAACCACTACCGTGGTTTTTCCTGACGGTGCACAACGCTTATTGAATTTAATACTTTTCATGTTTTGCATTTTTAGAATTTCATTACCATATCTTGATTTTATATATGGCCTGAACACAAGAGTTTTTCCATCAACATGCAGTTCAAATTTCTCTGATCTCGCGAGGTAAGTCAGAAGATCCCATTCATTGGTGAATTTCGAATGAGAATTCAGTAACATCTGATTATGATCACCGCTCCGGTAGCTTCCAACCATCGCCAGAGTCGCGGTTATGTCAAAGTCAAATCCATGCCGGCGAGCGATCTGGAAAGCAATTTCACTGGCGGTATTATTAACAAAAGAATTCTGAATCGTGGAATTAGCCAGGACGGACGAATAATCGCTCCCTTGGATATGGACGATTTTCCTGATTGGATCATATATTATATTATTCGCAAGGCCATCAAATATTTGAACCTCACTTTCCATGAATGCATCATACACGGAAATGGCGGCGGTTATGGGTTCCACGATCCGCCGCGGCCATTGCCGGTCAAATATTTCATTATTGGTGCTTAATGTCAGATCAAGCCGTCCACCCCGGCCCGTGGTACTGGCTGTTATCTCGGTGTGGATGACCGAATCAATCACCATGCCATTGATATACGCTTTTATCCGTGGAGTTCCACCACGGGACATTTCAGGTTTCACCGCCAATTCCCTGATCTTGCCCTGCTCGTACGGCAGGAATGTTCAACGTCATGACCTGATTGACAAAAGGATCTTCCATGTCATTGATCTGCGCTATTCGCGTCCATTGTGTGGCATCACCAAGATATCGTAAGGCGACATGGAAAAGCGTGGTTCCCGCTTTCACTGTTGTTTTTTGTTTCATGGCCCATTGATGCTTTCAGCACGAACAGTGATATCCAAAAGGCGGTTCCGGGCCGTCATCAATTTCGCCTGCCTCCCGGACATGATGATGAGCTTTGCTATATCCTGAGGTAACTCTTCAATCAAATTCGAATCTGTCAGTAAAATTTTCTGATCTTCTTCCTTGAATACAAAAAGGCGATCATGAATCATACTCAAAAAACGCTGAACCGACTGCAAAGCAGCCTGAGGCGCCATGTCATACTTCATCTTAGACAAAGAGAGCAGTGCGTTTTCTTGCAAAGACGTTAAGTTTAAATTCATGTCTTGTAATAAGGCAATGATTTCCTTAACTTGTGAAGAAGCTGATGCTGTAAGCACATCGTCAGTGTCTTGTACACTCAAATGTCCCGGTTGTACAACGAGACAGGAAATTCTGTAATCCACCCATTGACTGGATTTATACCTGAGTTCAAACTCCTGCAAAATCACGAACAATGCCTGTGAACTCCAGCGGAAGAGCAAAGGCATTCCCTGAATGCGCAAACGATCAATCGATCGAATGCGATTCGCCGCGTTCAGGCCAGTGAATGCACCCTGAAAACCAATGCTTTGATATTCTTGCCCAAGAGAATCCGTCACAGACAAGCCTGATCCCAGATGATGCACGGCGAGTCTTTGCTTGCTTTTCAAAACAATACGCTCTGGCGATTCCAGGCCTTCGAATACAAACGGCCCTAATGTTAGCTGTGAATTTGACATTCGTCACTGCTCTGTTTGTATTGTTCAATAATCAGAAAACTCATGATTTCCATGCATCATGATTTATGATGGCTATTTCATGTCACATCAGGCCATATGGAAAATGAAAGTCATGAATCCAGAGAAATTTGTTGAAACGCGTGAATGAAATGCCAGCGATCATTGTCTGACAATAAGAACGCGATATCGAAAGGCACCCCGTTCCTGACCAGATAAAGGCATTCGGTCAGGTCAGAGTGCCCTCGGAGTTTC
>JAYWDP010000230.1:0-2056 GCA_043779775.1 Cyclobacteriaceae bacterium | reverse complement strand
GCGGCACCATCATGCCCGCGAGCACAATCTTGCAAAATGGATATTTAACCTTCACCTTATCGATGATGGCTTGGAGATTTTTCCTGGTCTGGTCAAGCGGCAGCCCTCTCAATCCGTCATTTCCACCAAGCTCCAGCACAAATAGGTCAATGGGTTGCCTGAGTATCCAATCGATACGGGCCAATCCTCCGGCGGTAGTTTCTCCGCTCAATCCTGCATTCACGACTTTTACTTTTTGTCCTTTTTTCAGCAAAAGGTTTTCTACCTGTGCCGGGAAGGCCTCCTCGGGCGATAGCCCATAGCCTGCCGTAAGACTGTCTCCAAAAAATAGGATCACTTTTTTGGGGGGTGTCTGAAATAACAAAACAGTTACAATAAAGAGGAATATCTTGCCGACCATCAGTTAAGAAGATTGCGTTTAAAACAATTTTAGGTAATTAACGATTTATTTCAAGACCAGCTATACATTCTATGGCAGAAATTCTTTTGGCGGCGGAAAACCTCACCAAGGCCTATCGTTCAGGAGATAAAGAGCTGGTGGTTCTGGATCAGGTTACTTTCAATGTAGTGCAAGGTACCCGTATGGCTATCATTGGACCTTCTGGCAGTGGCAAGACGACGCTGCTGGGCTTATGCGCAGGCCTTGACGTCCCTACGGGCGGCAGTGTATCCCTGATGGGCTTTAAACTGAACGCCATGGACGAGGATGATCGTGCCTACCTGCGCAATCAGTTTACTGGCTTTATCTTTCAGAACTTTCAGCTTTTATCCACGCTTACGGCCATAGAGAATGTTATGGTACCTCTTGAATTGAGAGGTGAGCGCAATGTGCAACAGAGGGCGAAGGAGTTGTTGGCAAGGGTTGGACTGGCGGACCGGCTTCATCATTACCCTTCTCAGCTTTCCGGTGGCGAACAGCAGCGGGTGGCCATTGCCCGTGCGTTTATCACTTCACCCAAGATACTCTTTGCTGACGAGCCCACTGGCAATCTAGATGAAGAGAATGCACAGCAGATAATTGATCTTTTGTTTGGTATCCATAGTGAGGAAAAAACGACCATTGTGCTCGTTACACACAATCTGGAGTTGGCTCAAAAAACTGACCTTATTCTTCAAATGAAAGGTGGAAAAATAGTAGATGAAAGACGGTTGACGGTGTCATGATTGACTATATCATTAAAATTAGGAGAACCGTCCGTCCGATGTGGCGTGACCGCTGGGTGTGGATGATGGCCTGGCGAGATGCGCGCCACAATTTTTCACGATTGTTTTTATTGGTGGCATCCCTCATCACCGGCATTGCGGCTGTAGTCTCCATCGGCTCACTCAATTACTCTCTTCAGGAGGCGCTCGATCAAAATGCCAAGGAGTTATTAGGAGCAGACTTGGTGATCATTAGCAACAAGAAATTTGAAAAGGGAATCATTTCCGCCCTGGATACTGCCAAACTAACAACAGCAAGTGATGCCGAGATGGCGTCCATGGTGATGTTCATGAATACCCGCCAGTCCAGGCTGATTAAGTTGACAGCCATGCACGGTGATTTTCCGTTTTATGGAAAACTGGTAACACAACCCTCCAACGCGTATGAGCTAATGAAGACGGGGCGTTATGCCATGCTTGATGAGTCCTTGGCGCATCAGTATGAAATTAGCTCTGAAGATTCGGTGAAGGTGGGCAACACCATGTTCAAAGTAGCCGGGGTGGTAACCAAAATTCCAGGTGGAGGTGCGTTAACCTCCACGCTTGCGCCATCTGTCTATATTGCAATACAGGCACTGGACTCTACCGGGCTTATTCAATTTGGAAGTCGCGTTAGCTACCGTCTATTTGTGAAGACCGGCAACAAAGCAGAGACAGAGAAAACAATTAGCACCATCAAGCCTATTGTTAAGAAGTTGGGCTATTCCTATGAAACCGTAGAGGGGCGCAAAGAGGGCCTGGGGCGAAGTTTTAGGTCGGTCTACCAATTCTTTTCGTTGCTGGCGTTTATTGCGCTTATTCTGGGTTGCATTGGCGTAGCTAGTTCTGTTCACATTTATGCCAGGGAGAAGCG
>JAYWDP010000229.1:0-2058 GCA_043779775.1 Cyclobacteriaceae bacterium | reverse complement strand
ATAATATGTACCCACTCTCGGATACGGTGTTGAATCATGTCGCTATGTTTTTGGATAAAAAAGCCGGACAGGGAGATTATGCTTATATCGTTCTCGCCAACCGTAATTTCGAAAGAGGTGATACCGTTATCGCTATGACCTATTTTAGAAAGATTAAATTACAAAATGCAGTACATGCCGCTGACCTTTTTGAATATGTTGAAAAGTCACTTCTGTTCAATTATTTGAGAGAATTGTCAATGAACCTTACGAAGGCGGGCAAATATCAGGAGGCGCAACAGGTTGTTAATCAATTCGAATTTCCACGTGAAAGGGCTTTCAGCTACATTTTTAATTCGGAAGTATCGTTCAACAAAAGTTATAATCCCATCGCCTTCTCCGGCCTCGACTCGGCTATGAATCTGATGACTCAGGAAAATTTTAGCGCCTTGCGCCCTGAATTGGACTACCGCAATAAACTTGTAAACCTCCTGGGGCAAATTGGTGGAGAAAAAATGAATGGGCTGGCCAACGGCATTGTTCAGGACTTTACTGAGCAAAATAAATTTAATGGAATTACCAGCAAGTTGCGAGGCATTGTTTCTGAAAGAAATTATTATCTCGCCTGGAGCGCAATGCCTTCCACACTGACCGAAACACAGGAGTTGATTTGCTACTATTATCTGCTCAATGAATCCGGCAAATCGGGGGAAATCAGGACGGCAAAGGAATGGCGAAAACTGGATGACTATCTTAACTTTGACTTGAATTTTATTTTCTATGTTCCCTTCTAAATGAAAAAATTCAACGCCACATACTATTTACTTTTTGTTATCCTAATCATGGGAGCCTTTGCGGCCATGGCACAAAATGATTATGGCACTACCTTGATGGGTCTGGTGGCGGCCGCCTTCTGTCTGACCTTCCTGATTCAGCTGGTCTCTGCCTTTACGGCAAAGAAAGCCAGCGGATGGCTCAATCGACTGGAACTTATAAGCCTGGTGGTGATGTCGATGCTGATCTCCCTCCGTGTATTCTATATTCACTTCGCATTCGTCGAAATCATTTTTGGAGTAGCGGGTGCGATATTTACCCTCGTCTATCTGTCAAAATTAATAAGCACTTTCCAATCTCTTTCCAAAAAGAACCTTTGGCTTGCACTCGCCGTCGCTTCGTTTCATCTTAGCATTATCCTGTTCACATTGGCGATGACTGTGGTACCGTTGCTTCCTTGGATCGTAGAGCCCACGGGCATGGCGGCCTTCGGACTCTTGCTGGTCTTTGGGGTGGGACATTTTATGAATCGAAAAATCATGCTGGATGGCGAAGAAACTTCCGTATTTCAAACGGTAAAACAATTCCAAGACCGTTCCATCCTGTTGTGCGCTCTTTTCCTGGCCTTTTCACTGTACTTGGGTTTTACAAAATTCGGAATGCTTCCCAGAATTTATTCTGACGAGTTTCCGCAGAGCTATTTCCAGCTTATCAAAGAGGCTGAGACAGGGATGGAGAAGCCCGTGAAGGGAAAATTCAAACATGAAGAATTCAAAGCGAAATATGAGCGGTTTGTAGAGAGAAATACTACTGTGAAGTAGTAAATCATTCAGGTTTCTGATTCAATCCATTGGAAGCCCCAAATACAGCTAAGCAAAGTTGTAACTGAGGGATACACAAATAATCAACAATTCAATATCTTCGTAACACTATGCCTGATTGTTATCCAGCATCCCTGGGGTTCATGAAGAAAGTGCTTGTCGCCTGCCTGCTACTTCTTTTCGTATTCTCTACCGCGTTCTGTACAATAGTCAATGCACAACACCCCGAACTTTCATCCGGATTATTCAACAGTGATCAGGTCCTCAACATTCGCCTTTCCGGGAACATCAAAGAGTTGATAAATGACCGGTCTAATGATATGCAATATCACAACATCACTTTGTCCTATAAAGCCAGTGACAGCAGCCGGGTTGCTTTTTCTATTAAAATAAAAACCCGGGGAAATTTTCGTCGAACACAAGGAAATTGCAGCTATCCTCCTCTCATGCTTAATTTTACAAAGGACCATACACCTAAAAATTC
>JAYWDP010000228.1:0-2059 GCA_043779775.1 Cyclobacteriaceae bacterium | reverse complement strand
GATTTAGAAAGAAGGGAGAGAAAACCGGCTGGTCCTATATCGAAATCAGCAAACGCCAGGCAGAACAATTGAACCCGGGGAGCCGGGTATCGTTTCGCATCAAAGGCTTTCTGGACCAGCATCCCATTGAGAAAACAGCCTTGATTCCGATGGGTGAAGGAGACTTTATTTTACCCATAAACAGTAAAATCCGAAAGGCAATAGGCAAGGGCGAAGGAGATTCACTCAAGGTGCAGCTATCCTTGGATGAACGTCCGCTGACGCTGTCGGCTACTTTTATTAAGTGCCTGAAAGACGAACCCCGTGCGCTAGATTTTTTCAAAACACTTCCCAAATCTCACCAAAATTATTTTTCAAAGTGGATTGAAAGCTCCAAAACTACTCCCACCAAAACAAAACGGATTACCATGGCGGTGATCGCCCTGGGTGCCGGACATGGATATGCAGAAATGGTGAGAGCAAATAAAAAAGTAAACTGGTGAAAATACAATAACTTTACTGCCGGCTAACCTGGTTGTAAATTTCAACCGCAGGGATTGCTGAGTGTACAAAGTTTGTAACGTTTATTGAATTTCCTATTTTTATATAAATAATCAAGCATGAGCAAACTCGTCTTTATTGTTGAAGACAACCTCGCCCAGCAAAAAATGCTGCAGGTACATTTTGAAGAGATGCTGGGCAATTACCAGGTACGCACCTTCGCGAATCCTGAGGATATGTTCGCACACCTCGGTGAAAAACCATTCGCCATCGTGCTGGACCATTTTTTTGCCGATGGCAGTAAAGATGGATTACACTATCTCAAAGAGCTGAAAAAGGGTTATCCATCCATTCCGGTCATTTACTACACTACTGCCAATGACGAGGTGGTTCGTGCTGCGGCCATGAAACTGGGAGTAGCCCAATACATAGTAAAAGATTCGGCATCCCTTGTGAGGCTACGCACAGCGCTTGATCTACTGGAAGTAAAGAAATCTAAAAAAGGATTTTTTAAAAATCTGTTCGGTAAATAGGACCATCCTTTACACCTTCACTTTGCTGAACGAATCAGATTTATTTCAAAGAGGAATTGTAATCGTGAATGTACTTCCTTTTCCCTCAGTACTTTCAACCGTGATGGACGCCCCGGCGTTTAACAAATAGTCACGGCAAAGTGATAGTCCAAGTCCCGTTCCCTTTTCATTACTTGTGCCACTTTGACTCGAAACCCACATAAAATGCCGGATACAGCAATAAAAAAAATAAGTGGTCTTTTCGGCGCTGCCTCTGTGAACAAATGATAGACGTATAAAGGGAAAAGCGTTATGACCGCATAAACGCTTCCAAATTCAATTTTCTTCCAGATTTCAAACCCCACCGACGGAAATAAATTAGGCAACAGGAATGAGCCCCCGTGTACAATCAATGATCGCAGGGCGACACCCAAACATATTAATGCAAGCCACAGGTGTGGTTTGCCACGATGATGCAAAAAGTATAGGATGAACTGGTAGACAAACATGGCAATGAGGCTTCCTGCAAAAAAATTTTCAATGCCGTTCAGTTTATTGGTCATCAGAAATATCGAAGATGACTGACCCAGTTGCGGGGTATTGCCAATACCCGAATTATAGTATGTGTAGTTGGCCGCCTGGACAATGATTTCCAGTTCTTTGATTTTTTCAGGCACCGATAGCACAGATCCGGAGAGCTTGGCTGTGTACGAATTTTTATCGGTACCTACTACGCCTGTCTCTACGGCCAGCTCTCCATTTAACCATATCCTGGATGAAGAGTTGACGATAGGAAAATAAAGCGACAGACCTGATTCCTTGCCTGAAAGTTGAAGCCGTGTTCGATAGGTTCCAAAGCCCAGTCTTGGATACTTACCTTGGCGGTGCCATGAGCCAGGGACATTAACCCACTCCGGATTTTGATTAAGTTCAAAGTCTTTGGGAGACAGCAACGTATTCCAATAAAATTCCCAGGTACCGGAAAGTTCAAGCGGTTCGTTCGCAGAAAAATCAAATCGAGTTAAGTCAGCTTGTCCCTGAACGACAGTCTGTGCCTGACATTCGTC
>JAYWDP010000227.1:0-6206 GCA_043779775.1 Cyclobacteriaceae bacterium | reverse complement strand
GGATTTGGGTTTGGATTCCCGGGAAAAACGTGAATGCTAATTATAATGTCAACCCGGCCAGCAACAACACCACCCTCACCGACAACGCCAAATTCACCAAGACAACCCCCAGCGGTAAAACCATTTTCTCAATAACTTTCAAGCCATCGGATTTCTTTTCTGTTTCCATCAGCTCGGAGACACAGTTGGGGGTATTGCTAAAAGGTAACGACTGGAGCAATGGACAAACTACTGACTTTATTACAAGCTTTTGGGATGGATCTTTTCAAGCGAAACTGGTGACACCTGCCAATCTGCCTTTGTTTGTAATGAATGGAGATCCTGTCGTTGTTCAGGCCCAGGTGCCGGTCGCTTCGGACTTTCAACTCTTTATTGACAACGTATTAACAAACTCTCAAACTGCTCAGACTATTTATAACTACACATTTAATGTTGCCGAAATTTCAGGGGCGCCCACGGTGAAAATTGTCGCGACCAGCGGCGCAAGTAATTCGACCGTAACATTCCAATATATTCTTTCAGCGCCCAGTCCAACACAAGCGCGGCCTGCGGGTATTATTGCTGGAATAAATTATAATGCCGATGCCAGCAAAGTCACTTTATGCCTTTGGGCTCCGGGCAAAACTTCAGTTTATGTGCAGGGGGATTTTAGTGCATGGAATGTGTTGCCCGAAAATCGGATGAACCGGGATGGCGAATATTTTTGGGTCCAGCTCAATGGACTCACTTCCGGGCAGGAGGTTGGTTATCGGTATCTTATTGACGAGAAGATTTATGTGGCTGACCCCTTTGCCGATAAGATATTGGATCCCGATGATCAATATATTCCGGCAGGTACCTATCCTGCATTGAAGGCATTCCCATCCAAGGCTTTGACGAATAAGTGGTACTTTAACCGGGTGGCTGTATTTCAAACAAACCAGCCAGCCTATCCATGGCAAATCACAAACTTCCAAAAACCTGCCCAGGAGAAGTTGGTTATCTATGAATTGTTGATCCGCGATTTTTTTGGAGCTGACTCACGAAGGTACCAGAGCCTGATCGATACGCTTTCTTATTTGAAACGGCTGGGAGTAAGTGCCATTGAACTTATGCCCATTACAGAATTTAATGGAAATGAAGGCTGGGGTTATAATCCCACGTTCATGTTTGCTCCGGATAAATATTATGGAACAAAAAATAAGCTGAAAGAATTTATTGATAAATGCCACCAAAACGGTATCGCAGTAATTATGGACATGGTGATGAATCACCACGACTTGCCAAATCCAATGGTGCTCATGGACTTTGACTTTGTCGCGGGCAAGCCAACGGTAAATAACAAGTGGTTCAACACCGATGCCACCCATCCGTATAATGTGTTCTTTGATATGAATCATGAAAGCTCGTACACCAAAAAATATTTAGACACCATTAATTATAACTGGTTGCACGAATACAAAGTGGACGGCTATCGTTACGATTTATCAAAGGGATTTACGCAGAAAAACACCGGTTCCAATGTTGGTGCCTGGGGTGCCTATGACGCTTCAAGGATTGCCATACTCAAGCGCATGGCAGATAAAATCTGGTCGCACACCCCGGATGCCTATGTGATATTGGAGCATTTTGCAGATAATACGGAAGAAAAGGAATTGGCTGAATACCGTGCTGGCGAAGGAAAGGGGATGATGTTGTGGGCTAATTTTAACAATGCTTACAATCAAAATACCATGGGCTATGCAAGCAGTTCGGATATTAGCAGTATGTATTATGCCAACCGATCATGGACCGTAGCGCATGCGGTTGGTTATATGGAGAGTCATGATGAGGAACGATTGATGTATAAGAACCTCCAATTTGGAAATACATTGCTTGACTATAGTGTAAAATCATTGGATAAAGCACTCATACGAATCAAAGGAGCAGGGGTTGTTTTTTATACAATTCCTGGTCCTAAAATGCTTTGGGAGTTTGGTGAATTGGGATTTGATCTTAGCATTAACCGGTGTGGTGACGGTACCGTGAACAGTAGTTGCCGTACAGACGCTAAACCACCCCAGTGGCAATATCGTCTGGATGTGATCCGGAAAGATCTTTATAATGTGACTGCCGACTTGATACGACTTCGAAATACCTACTCCGTTTTCACCTCGGGAGATGCTACCATCACGGGTGGCTCAGGCCTGATCAAGCAAGTAGCTTTAAAAAATAAGCCCTATGTCGATGTACCGGCAAATGCATCTCAGATGAATGTTGTCGCCGTTGCCAATTTTGATGTAGCGAAGCAAACGGCTACTATTAGTTTTCCGCATACTGGAACCTGGTACGATTACTTTGCCTCTGGCGTTATATTAAATGTGACCTCGGTAAGTTTTAGTATGGAGTTGCAACCCGGTCAGTATAAGTTGTATACCGATATAAAAATCAATAATCCTATTGTGACTGCATTGGAGATAGCGCCTGAACTGGAAATTGAGATGACGGCATACCCCAATCCCGCTGATGGGGTCCTTAAAGTAGAATCCCACGGCCACGAGATAGAGTCAGTGATGCTGGTGTCGATGCAGGGAATTAAGCAGAGACCAGGCAGGATAGACGCAACCACCTGGGATATAAATTACTTTTCACCGGGACTTTATGTTGTAGAAATCAAAATACAACATGCCATCATTCGAAAGAAAATCGTAAAGAACTAAATTTGCATGAGCCTGCCGTTTCGAATAGTCCCTCGGATATTTCTATTATCTGCACTATTTGTTGGGGGCTGTAAACAGAGCGAGCAACCACTATTTGTTAGATTGGCGCCTGAGGATTCAGGTGTTGAGTTTGTAAATACAATCGAGGAATCGCCTGAGATAAATATACTTAGCTATGAATACACCTATAACGGAGGTGGTGTAGCCGCGGGTGATTTTAATAATGATGGGTTCTGTGACCTCTACTTTGCCGGGAATATGGTTTCAAACCGGCTTTATCTCAATCTTGGAGATCTTAAATTTAAGGACATCACGCAAGCGGCAGACGTGGGAGGGCGTAAGCTTTGGAAGACGGGCGTCACCGCTGCCGATGTGAATGGCGACGGATGGCTTGATATCTATGTATGCTATTCCGGACCGGAAGCCCACCAGTCGCTATCCAACGAACTATATATTAATAACGGGGGTGAGCCGGGTGGCACGCCAACGTTTACGGAACAATCCAAACAATTTGGATTGGATGCTCCGGGTACTTTCTCAACACAAGCCTCTTTCTTTGATTATGATCGGGATGGCGACCTGGACATGTTCTTAATCAACCATGGCAATCATTTTTACTCTCCGTTTATCAATACCAATAAATTAAGAAATACCCGGCACCCTCAGTTTGGAAATCGCCTTTACAGGAATGACGCCAAAGGAAATGCGGAAACAAAAGGAGCATCAACGCAACGTTATTTCACGGAGGTGAGCCAGCAAGTAGGCATTCACGGCGGGGGTATCAATTTCAGTCTCGGAGTTTCAATCAGTGATGTCAACAACGATGGTTGGCCGGATATTTACGTAACCAATGACTATGAAGAGCAGGATTTTCTTTATTTGAACGATACCAAAGGGGGCTTTACTGAATCAACAAAAAAATCTTTTGATCACTTGTCGCGCAATGGTATGGGTACCGACCTGGCAGATTACAACAACGATGGAAAGACTGACTTGATTGAGGTGGACATGTTGCCGGAAGACAACTACAGGCAAAAGTTACTCAGAGGACCGGATGATTACCAACGTTATAAACTTATGCTGGATAGCGGGTTTCTTCATCAACAAATGCGTAATACCCTTCAATTAAATACTGGAAATAATGAAGATTCAACTCCAATCTTTTCGGAGATCGGCCAATTGGCGGGTGTGGATGCTACCGATTGGAGTTGGGCCCCACTTTTTGTAGACGTTGACAACGATGGTAATAAAGATTTATTTGTCACCAATGGTTATCTGCGTGACTTCACCAGCATGGATTTCCTTAAATTCACCGTGGAGGATGCCAGGAAGGAAGCGATGGCGCAGGGAAAGGAATTACAAGTCTATGAGCTAGTCAGTAAGATGTCTTCTACCAAGACCAGCGACTACTTATTCAGGAATAATGGGGATTTGACCTTTTCAGATTTTTCAAAAAAATGGGGAATATACCAACCCAACTTGTCCTTTGGTGCAACCTATGCTGATCTTGACAATGATGGTGACATCGAACTTATTACTAACAATACCAATGAAACAGCTACCATTTGGAAGAATAATACAAGTGAGGGAAAATTGAATTCATACATGCGTGTTAAGCTCAAGGGACCACCCGGTAATAATTTTGGAATTGGCGCCAAAGTCTATATTGAAAATGACAGCCTGCATCAATGGCAAGAACAATTTCCCACGCGCGGATTTCAATCTTCGGTAGAGCCCATTCTACATTTCGGAGTGGGATCATCTGGAAAAGTTAAAATGGTTCGGATTGTATGGCCTGATGGGAGGCAATCCGAATTGTTGGATCAGCATTCCAATAGCCTGATTGAAGTCAATTATTCTTCCTCTTTGCCAGTGAAAGAAGAAGCTCTTCAACTTCCAGCACCCCTGTTTAAAAATGTTACTCACGAAAGCAAAGTAGAATTTGTACACAAGGAAAATGAGTTTGTCGATTTTGACAAAGAACCTTTGATTCCCTACCAACTTTCCAGGCTTGGCCCGGCGTTGGCAAAAGGGGATGTTAACAATGATGGCAGTGAAGATTTTTATGTCGGTGGAGCGGCGGGACAAAAATCGGTCCTTTATCTAAGCAGCGGCAATGGACAATTTACCCATGCTTCGGACCAGCCGTGGTCCGAAGATGCTGTATGTGAAGACACGGGCGCTACTTTTTTTGATGTCGATGGAGACCATGATCTGGATCTGTTTGTTGTAAGCGGTGGAAATGAATTTATTAGTGGGTCAATCACTTGGGACGACAGACTCTACTTAAACCAGGGCGGAGGAAAGTTTATCAAAGCACCACAAGGCTCGGCACCTGCGGACCATGTAAGCGGAGGTTGTGTTGTGGCTGGTGATTATGATAAAGACGGTGACTTGGATTTATTTGTCGGTGGCCGCAATTTGCCCGGCAGTTATCCATTAACCTCTCCGGGAGCAATCCTCAGGAACGAAAGCAATCTTGCAAAGGGGGAGATCAAATTGATCGTAGCCACCCAGGAGGTTAATGCAGAATTAAGGGAGCCAGGTATGGTTACAGATGCCCTTTGGACAGATTTTAACAACGACGGTTGGCCTGATCTTTTAATAGTGGGCGAGTGGATGCCCATTCGCCTGTTTGAAAATAAAATGGGCAAGCTTACTGAAGTTCGTAACAGTGAATTAGAAAACGCAACAGGGCTATGGAATAGAGTTGCTGCCGTTGACTTCGATCTGGATGGTGATCTCGACTATATTGTGGGGAATGCCGGTGTGAATCTTCCCTGGCATGCCAGCATGCTCAAGCCGCTCACATTATATGTAAGTGACTTTAACAGCGATGGACGATTGGATCCAATTATTTGCAATTTTATTCAAGGTAAAAGTTTTCCGGTAGCGTCACGTGATGAAATGCTTCTTCAAATGAATTCACTGAGGAAAAAATACACTGACTATGGATCTTATGCCCTGGCAAGCCTGGAAGATATGGTAGGCTTGGAGCAGGTGAAGGGTTCAAAGAAATACCAAATCAACACACTGCAGTCATCCATGCTCGAGAATTTAGGCAATGGTAATTTTAAGCTGCAACCTTTGCCGGTGGAGGCGCAGGTTTCTTCTGTAAGAGGAATTTTGGTTGAAGATTTCAATGGTGATGGCGTGGAAGATATCTTATTGGCAGGTAATTTTTTTTCATTTAGAACCCAATATGGCCCTTGCGACGCCAGTAAGGGTCTCATGCTGAAAGGAATTGGAAAGGGCAATTTTGTCCCAATCTCCTGGGAGCGTACCGGTTTCTACGCTTCGGGGGATATAAGAAACATGCAGTTGCTACAAGAGAAATCCGGCAAACGGCATGTGGTGGTTGCCAGAAATAACGATTCTGTTTTAGTTTTTAAACTTGAAAAATAAAAAATCATTCTCATGGTTTTATTTTTTTCTAATGAGTAATTCAACGTATGAAAATTAAAGACTTTTGCCTGGCAGGAATTGTTCTGTTTAATTCCCTGCCCGGGTTTGCCCAAAATGTTTCAG
>JAYWDP010000226.1:0-2061 GCA_043779775.1 Cyclobacteriaceae bacterium | reverse complement strand
GGTTTAACAACCGATCCTTTTCAGGGGCAGACAAGTCGTTATATCGAAGATGGTTCGTTTCTGCGCTTGCGGAACGTTATGCTTTCTTACAACCTGCCAACAAAGTTGATTTCAAAGGCAAAATTAAGAAGTGTACGGGTGTATGCACAGGGTCAAAACCTTTGGACATTGTTTAAGTTTCAGGGTTGGGACCCTGAGTTGGCGAGCGGAACGCTCACGGGTGCACAATACCCGGCCCTTCGAACCCTGATGGCAGGAATAAATATTGGATTATAATGTGATTCGAAATTCATGAACGTAAGTAAATACATAACAGCATTCATCGGCGCACTGATCATGTCATGCAGCAATTTTACTGACATTCAGCCAACGCATTCGCTGACGCCGAACAATGCGTTCAAGACTATGAGTGATATTGAACTTCACTTAAATGGTATCTATTCGGGTTTTCAAAGCACCGGATATTACGCTTTGGCTTTTGGGACCCTGCCCGATATCATGTCAGATAACCTGGCGGAGAATGTCGAATCCCTTGGCAGTTACCGGACCTTGGCCGACTGGCTGTATGTTTCTAATGATGGCACAATTTCCGGTGTGTGGGCTATTCCCTACAACATGATCAATGACTGCAATATTCTTCTTAGCAACGTTGACAAATTTAAAGAAACAAAGACAGGTCAACGCAATCGATTAAAAAGTCAGGCGTTAGCGATTCGTGCCTTAGCTCATTTTGATTTACTCCGCTATTTTGGTCAAAGTTATGATCGCAATTCTACTGGATTAGGGGTTCCCATTAAAACAGAATCCAATCTGGACAAGCCACAAAGGAATACCGTTAAGGAAGTATATGATCAGGTGTATGCAGACCTCACCCAGGCAAAGACCCTGATGGGCTCCATGGACCAAAGCATCAATACTTCATCGGACCGGAGCAGGATCGATATCATTGGAGCGGATGCGATCCTGGCGCGCGTTGCCTACTATGCGAAAGATTATGCCACTGCCATTAGCAGTGCAACCGCCGTCATTAATAATTCAAATCAGCTTGGCCTGGCCACGTTCGCCGACTTTCCTTCGATTTGGACGAATGATGCGATTGCAAACGAAGTGATCTGGTATGTTAAATTTTTTCCGGGTGACGGGTACGCAGGAGGTGATGTTTACTTTGCTGTGAATGACCGTGTTTCATTCAAGCCGTCTCAAAATTTACTATCACTTTATAATACTACTACCGATGTACGATACAAAAGTTATTTCTCCGGCACAACAGCAAAGCGTCCCGGGCAGTTGATCGTCTCAAAGTATTTGGGCATTGGCGGCGATGGGTTGACCAACTGGAAGGCGTTGAGGATGGGTGAGATTTATCTGATTCGCGCGGAAGCATTGGCTCGTTCCGGGCAGAACACAGCGGCACGGTCCGATCTTAAGAAACTTCGTGATCAAAGGATTTCCGTCCAGGTTATTGAAGATCTGAGCAATCCATCAATCTTACTAACGGCGATATTGATTGAAAGAAGAAAAGAACTTTTCCTCGAAGGGCACCGTTGGTTTGACCTACGAATGGCAGGGCAAGGCATCACCCGCGGTGGCGACTGCAAGGCACCTGCTACCGTCTGCTCGTTGGCCTCCAACAGTTTCCGATTTGTGTGGCCCATACCCCAGAACGAGATAAAGGCCAATCCCAACATCGCCGGTCAGCAAAACGCCGGATATTAATTGAAAGGATGATGAAACTCGTGATAAAAAGATTGTTTGTTGTGGTCATCTTTCTGACAAGCTTTACGTGCAACCAGGAGCCGGAGAAAATACTTTACACAGGCCCCGATTTTGTCTTCTTTGATTCAAAGCCACAACTTTCGATGTACGAAAATCAAAAGACGCCGCTCGCTATTCCCGTCAAGGTAAGCCGGGCTCAAGCAGAAACCACCCTGGTAACATTTGAAGTGGTGGGTGACAATGTGCTGTCAGGTGTGGATTACAAAGTACAAACAACTAGTCCGGTTGAAATTACACGTGGTCAATACCTTGCTACTATTGCCATATTGCCGGTTGATAATAATA
>JAYWDP010000225.1:0-2061 GCA_043779775.1 Cyclobacteriaceae bacterium | reverse complement strand
CGAACTATCCTCACCTTGATCCTGAAGTTAATGCACAAGGCGTTAACAACTCACAGGGATTCGAGTATAACGGATTGCCGCAAGTCAAAACCTATGGTGTGTTGGTACGATTCACCTTATAAAATTGAACAAGATGAAAAAGACAATAAAATTTACATACGCAAGTTCAGCAGTGTTGGCAATAGCCGCGTTGCTAATTGCAGCCTGCAATGACTTTTTGGATGTCAATACTGACCCAACCCGCCTGAAGACCGCCTCGGTTACACAAGCTTTGACAGCAGCACAGGTAAGTATGACGTTCTACCAGGGATCAGACCTGTTTTTGTATTCTTCTATTTTCTCTCAACAGGCCACAGGCTCGGGTGTGACGGGTACACAAACCCGTAACTACGATCAGTATATACTGACCAATACAGATGTGAACAATGCTTACACAAACTATTATGCCGGCTCACTTGCGGACTTTGATTATGTAAGAAAACAAGCATTTAAGGAAGGCAATCCCCAATATGCAGGAATCGCCAAAATTCTTCAGGCCTACACTTTCAGTACGCTTGTAGATGCCTGGGGAGATGTACCATACAAGGAAGCCCTTAAGGGGGTTTCTAATGTGCAGCCTAAGTATGATGGAAGCAAGGAAATCTATGACTCACTGCTTGTCTTGATTGATGCAGGTATTGCCAACACCAAGCAAACCAATATCCGTACGGTTGCTTCAGAAGATTTGATCTACGGTGGTGTTATGTCAAGATGGGAAAAGTATGCCAATACACTCAAGTTGCGCTTAGCCCTTCACTATGCCAAAGATGATGGCGGTACTAAATTGAAAGCCCTTATCACTGCTGGCGGTCCTTTTATGACAGCCAATACTGATAATTTTCAGATGGTATTTGAAAATGTAAACAACCGTCAGAACCCGCTCCATCAATTTGAAGTTTCACGCGGAGATTATTATGCACCGAGTACAGTGATGGTAAACATGATGAACACCAAGATTGATCCGAGAAGGCCATTTTATTTCACACCTTCTCCCACAGGTTCAACCTATCCATTTACAGGCACCAATTATGTTGGGTTTACTTCAAACTCAGCACAAACTGCACCAAACTCAAGGATTCACACATACCTGAGAGGTGCTGTACTATCGGATGATGGAACGCGGACACCTCAGGGATCTCCTAAATTTACATCCATTACTTACGCAGGGGATGCCCCCTTGCGGATGTTGACTTTTGCAGAATATAATTTTATTCGTGCAGAAGCCATCATTATGTATGGTGCTGGAACAGGAACGACAGCTGAAGCCCAAACATTCTATCAGGCTGGTATTACTGCCTCGATGCAAGATGCAGGTGTCTCAGGGGCTAACATTGCAACCTACATTGCTGCGAATGGAATACTCACGGGTACGCAAGCGATCGACCTTCAATTGATTATTGAGGAAAAATTCGTAGCCAACTACGGAGTATGTATGGAGCCCTGGACAGACTGGAGAAGGACAACCTTCCCTACAATAGCTACTTCAGCAGCTGCTTTGGCCGTTGCAAATACTGTGATACCCCGCATCTTGATTTATCCGCTCAGTGAGCAACAAACCAACATTGCGAATGTTCCAAACCGGGTATCCATGGCGTTAAAAAGTGTATTTTGGGATAAATAAAAAAACATCGATATGAAAAACAGAATATTAACGTATAACCTTTTAATGCTTGTGAGTGTGAGCTTTTTCTCCTGCATGGAGAAGACGGATAAGTATGCACCAAAGATTCAAACGGCAGGAACCATTCAATTTGTTGTGGCAGATGGAGCACTTACAGGCGTTCTCGCCTTTTCATTAGGATTGCCCGTACAACCGACCATGGATGTTGTTGCCGCGAGATTCTCAAGAGCAAAGGTAGCGAGCCCTAACTATTTTAGTGGCAATGTGGTGATTACGGCAAACCTGTCGGCTAATTTCACCAACCTGACAATTAATATGTATCAACAGGCGAATCCTATCAGAGAGACAAAGGTGTCACTCACAGGGATTAGTGGAACGACAACATGGACTCAGGCGATCGC
>JAYWDP010000224.1:0-6224 GCA_043779775.1 Cyclobacteriaceae bacterium | reverse complement strand
TTTTCATTTGCGCATGGTAGGTAAGCGGACGGCTAAGCTGGACCAATCCTTTTCCATACGACTTTTCTCCGATGATCACCGCACGATCGTAATCTTGTAAAGTGCCTGCGACTATTTCGGATGCTGATGCGCTGCCCCGGTTGATCAACACGGTTACAGGGATGTCGAGGTCTACCGGTGGATTGAGTGTTTCATAGTTGATATTGTTATCAGAAATTTTTCCCCGGGTCGTCACCACCTGTTTTCCTTTTGGAATGAAGATGTTACAAATGTTCACTGCCTCAAAGAGTAGACCGCCCGGATTGCCCCGGAGATCGAGGATAATTCCTTTGGCGCCTTTTTCTTTCAGAGAGACCACCGCATTTTTTACCTCCTTGCCGGCATCGGGGGTAAAGTCGGAAAGCTGTACATACCCTACATCGCTGGAAACCATCCCAAAGTAGGGCACGTTGCTGATTTTTATCTTTTCACGCTTGAACTCGAGCCTTATAGGATCTTTCACACCATAGCGCTTGACGGTGAGGGCAACGCTGGTCCCCACTTGTCCACGCATCAGGTGGTTGGCTTCTTCAGCACTGATCTTGGCGAGTTCCACCTCATCCATTTTAAGAACTTCATCACCGATTTTCAGACCCCCCTTGTACGCCGGGAAGCCTTCATACATCAAAGTGACAATCGTTCTCTTCCCGATTTCGCGGGTGACAGCGCCGATACCACCATATTGACCGGTGTTAAGCGTCCGATAGTCTTCAACTTCATCTTCGGGAATGTAATTCGTATAGGGATCCAGGGAATTGAGCATGGCATCGATGCCTATTCTGACCAGTTTATTGGGGTTGATTTCATCAACATAATAGGTGTTTACCTCTTTGAAAAGAGTGGCAAAAATGTCAAGATTTCTGGCAATTTCGAAGTAGCGATCCGCCGGGGGTGTGAACGACAGCAGCGTAACGATAGCCACTAACCCTAAAATGAACCCAACTACCTTCTTTTTCATATTGATGCTATTCTGTACAAAGTTAGAAAACGAAAATTAAGGAAGATTCGATGCGTGATTAAAATAAAAAGTTGCCACGGATTGCACGGATTGACACGGAAAGAACCTATTTGAATAAGAAATCCTCACATGTATTCATCCGTGAAAATCCGTGTCATCCGTGGCTATACCTTTGTTTTTCCTTATTTTCGGTCTCCAATTCAATACCTATGAAAAGAATCCTTCTATCCCTCATTTCCATGCTCCTGATTTTAGTTTCTTGCCAGGAAGCAAGCAAATATTCCTTAAAAACGGACAAAAACGGGGGATATGATTATTCCTATGTGACCAACGACCCACTCAATGCCCGCATTTACACCCTTAAAAATGGATTGAAAGTTTATCTAAGCCGCTATGATGCTGCGCCACGGGTTTATACCCAGATCGCCGTGAAAGCCGGCGGCAAGAATGACCCTGCCAACGCCACCGGTTTAGCACATTATCTCGAGCATATCATGTTTAAGGGTAGCGATGAATATGGTACCATGGATTGGGCCAAAGAAAAAATTATGCTCGATAGCATCGAACAGATGTTTGAACACTATCGTACCCTCACCGACTCCGTTCAGCGTAAGAATTATTACAAGCTGATAGACCAGTACTCCGGAGAGGCATCCAAATTCGCCATCGCCAATGAATTTGATAAAATGATCACGGAGTTTGGCGCCAGGGGGACGAATGCCTACACCACAGAGGACCGCACCGTCTATATCGATGACGTCCCCTCCAACCAGATTGACAATTGGTTACAAGTTGAGGCCAGCCGCTTTCGTACGCTCGCCCCGCGGCTTTTCCATACTGAATTGGAGGCCGTTTACGAAGAAAAAAACCGGAGTCTGGATAACGACTATTGGAAGTCGTATGAGACCTTGTATCAGGCGGCATTCAAGAAGCACCCGTATGGAACGCAAACTGTCATCGGCACCATCGATCACCTGAAGAACCCATCCATTACAGAAATTAAAAATTATTTTGAGAAATATTACCGGCCCAACAATGTAGCCATTTGCCTAAGCGGTGATCTGGATTATGACAAGACTATTGCCATGATCGATAAATATTTTTCAGGATGGGAGCCGAATAATGATTTGCCTGAATGGAAACCGATTGTTGAAGATCCGATAACGGCACCAATAGAAAAAGATGTTTACGGTCCGGACGCTGAATGGATTTATCTGGGCTATCGCTTTCCGGCAAGGAATACCCGGGAGTTTCAATTGCTGCGTCTTACCGACATGATTCTTGCCAACTCACAAGCTGGACTGATTGACATCAATCTTAAGCAAAAGCAAAAAATTCTTGACCCAGGGTCTTTTGTGGCAGAGATCAACGACTACAACATCCATATTTTAAATGGCCGCCCGAGGGAAGGACAAACCCTGGACCAGGTGAGGGACTTGCTGATTGAACAAATTGAACTGGTGAAGAAAGGTGAGTTTGATGATTGGCTGATTGATGCCGTGGTGAATGATTTGAAAAAACGCCGCATTCAGCAGTATGAAAGCAACAATTCGCGCTCCGATGAATTTGTGATGGCTTTTACCAACAATATACCGTGGGAAAAATATATTTCGGAAATGGATGAGCTGAGCAAATTCAAAAAAGAGGACGTAGCGAAATTTGCGACTGAAAATTATAAGGATAACTACATCTATATAAGAAAACGCAACGGCAAGGATCCGAATGCAAAGAAGGTTGACAAGCCGGCCATCACGAAAGTTGCCTTGAACAAGGAAGCTCGTTCCGCCTTCCACGAAAAGATTGCAAAAAATCCCGTGGAGAAACTCAAGCCTGTATTCCTGGATTATGAGAAAGACATCCAAAAGCTGACTATGGATAAGGGAGTACAAGTATTGTATAATAAAAATAAAGAGAATGAACTCTTTACATTGTACTATCTTCTCGACGCAGGCACCAACAACGATCCGAAGCTGGAGCCCGCGGTAGATTACCTCCAATATTTGGGAACGGAGACACTTTCTGCAGAAGACATTGCCAAAGAGTTTTATAAGATTGGCTGTGATTTTAATGTGTCGGCCTCGTCAGATCAGACCTATATCAGCCTTACCGGACTTTCTGAAAACATGGAGAAGGCTATGAAGGTTATGGAAGATCTATTGGCTAACGCGAAACCCGATGATGAGGCGATGAAGAAAATGATCGACGGTACTTTCAAGGAGCGGGATGATATCAAGAAAGACAAGGATGCCATTATGTTTCAAGGCTTGCGGAACTTCGGACTCTACGGTCCTAATTCACCATTTACCAACGTGATCAGCAATAAAGAACTCCGGGAATTGAAACCTGATGAGCTGATTTCCCGGATCAAAGACTTTACGAAAATGAAGCACCGGGTTTTGTATTATGGTCCCAAGAGTGATAGAGAAGTATTGACTGCATTGAATGCTGGTCACTTAGTCAATGCTGAATTGAAAGATGTGCCGCCAGCGGTGCAGTTTGCCATGATGGATGTGAGCAAGCCTTCCGTCTTCTGGACTGATTATGATATGGTACAGGCCGAAGTGATGTTTATGGTGAAGGGTGACCCTTTCGATAAGAGCAGGATGGCACAAAGCAGACTGTACAATGAGTACATGGGCAACCAGGTTTTCCGCGAATTACGGGAGGCGCAGGGACTGGCTTATTCAACGTTTACACGTTACACCACTGCGGGCACCTCCAAGGACAATGACTCATTTTACGGTTACATAGGTTCACAGGCCGACAAGCAGGTGGAGGCAATCAAGGGGCTGGAGGATATCATATACAACATGCCGCAAACAGAGGATGGATTCAAGGAAGCCAAAGAAGCGGTGTTGGGTGTGATGGAGAGTGAGCGTATTGTGAAGACTGGCATTCTGTTTAATTATCTCACAGCTGAAAAACGCGGACTCAGCCACGATGTTCGCAAGGACATTTATGATGAAGCTCAAAAATTGACTTTGACTGACATCAACAAATTCCAGCAGGACAACATCAAAAGCAAGAAGTATAACATTGTACTCGTAGCCAGCAAAGACAAGATCAATTTCGGCAACCTGAAGAAATACGGCGATGTGAAGCAGCTGACGCTGGATGAGATCTTCGGTTATAAGAAGCCTGTGAATATTGATGTGGAAAAGAGGAAGTGAGGGTGGAGTTTCGAAGTTGGAGGTTAGAAGATAGAGGATAGAGGCTAGAGTTCCTCAATCAGGAATTAACGAATAACCGAATCAGAATTTATCTGGGATCTGTATTATCCTCACTACAATTTCATGAGGATCTCCGTCTTTATCCACTAAACTGAATTTAACCATCGGGTTGTCTCGCTTGATATTGCTTTCAACGTGCACGATCTTGTTATCCTGCAGGTGTTTCACAAGTTCCTTCTGGAGAATAATAAGTGCGTTCGCTAAATCCACTTCCAGTGGACTGGGGTTGTAGGAGGCAGTCTTCATTTTATAATGTTTCAGGTTCAAGGTCTAAAGTCCAATGTTTACTTCAACTTGGAACATTAAACTTTAAACATTGAACTTAGTTTACCATCGGATTAATGCAGAGGCCCAAGTAAAACCACTGCCAAAAGCCGCTAAACAAATTACATCATTTTCTTTCACTTTTCCTTCCGCCCAGGCTTCGCTTAGAGCAATAGGAATGGAAGCAGCCGTCGTGTTGCCATAGCGCATAATATTGTTGTAAACCCGGTCATCACTCATTTCCAACTTATGCTGAACAAACTGGCTAATGCGCAGGTTGGCCTGGTGAGGTATCAATAAAGTTATGTCTTCTTTTTTGAGGTGATTCGCGTTGAGGGCTTCGTTGATGACTTCGATGAACCGTACCACGGCGTGCTTGAAAACGAGCGTTCCATTCATGACTACTTTAAAGTCCTTCGTATCGAGGATCTGTTCCGGCTGGCGCTCTTCCCTGGGCCTGCTGCTGCCGGGGTCTTTGACATAAAGTTCTTCTGCAAAGCGTCCGTCGGAGTGAAGATGGGTGGAAAGAATACCCTGTTTATCGGAGGCCTGAAGGATCGCTGCACCTGCGCCGTCTCCAAAGATAACAGCCGTATTCCGGCCGCGGGTGGTCACGTCCAATGCGGTGGATTGAATTTCTGCTCCGACCACAAGAATTGTTTTATACATACCTGACTTGATGAACTGATCTGCAGTGCTTAGCGCATAAATAAATCCCGAGCAAGCATTGCGGATATCCAGTGCGCCGATGCCTTCAAGCCCCAGTTCTCTCTGCAGCAAAACGCCTGAGCCAGGGAAGAAGTAGTCGGGTGTGATGGTAGCAAAAACGATAAACTCAATATCTTTTTCCGTAAGCTTAGCGCGCTGCAAGGCCATTCGCGTTGCCTTGGCCGCCATATTGGCTACGGTATCTTTCTTAGGATCCATCCACCGACGCTCGTTGATGCCAGTCCGCTCGATGATCCACTCGTTGGTGGTGTCCATGACTGAAGAAAGGTATTCATTAGTAATGACCGTTTCGGGAACATGATGGCCGAGGCCGGTAATCTTGGAATAGGGCATAGAGGCCGTTTAAAAGTCAGCTAAGTTAAGGAATACAAAGGTTCACGCAAAGACGTAAGTCCTAGAAAGAATCTGGTGGAATTTCAGGATATAGTTTCAAAGAGTAATGTTCAAAGTTCAAAGTTCGAGGTTCAAAGTTCAATGCTTGCCAACCAGTTAATCAGGGGATAACCTTGGACTTTGAACTTTAAACCTTGAATTATCAAAGCACAACGTTTACAATCTTTCCTTGTACAATAATAACTTTCTTCGGCGCCTTTCCCTCAGTCCACTTCCTCACAATTTCAGAGGCCATCACCAGCTTCTCAATGTCTTCCTTCGGCATGTCGAGGGCGAAGTTCATCATCGTCCGGACCTTTCCGTTAATTGAGATCGGGTACTCAAATGAATTTTCTTTCAGATATTGTTCATCGTATTTCGGAAAGGGAGCATTTACCACCGTGTCGGTGTGCCCCAGCTTTTCCCAGAGCTCTTCTGCCATGTGCGGTGCAAAAGGGGAGAGGGCGATAACCAGCGGTTCTATGACTGCCCGCTTGTTGCACTTGAGGGACGAGAGCTCATTCGTACAAATCATGAACTCGCTCACGGAAGTATTGAAAGAATAATTCTCAATATCAAACTCAATTTTCTTAAGGGTCTTATGCATTACCTTAAGTTCTTCTTTGGTAGGT
>JAYWDP010000223.1:0-2066 GCA_043779775.1 Cyclobacteriaceae bacterium | reverse complement strand
AAAAAGGCCGATGGAGCTTCTGGCTGCTTTCACAAAAGTAGGTATGAAGAACAAATGCCTGGTGATGGTCGGGAATGGTGAGCTCAGAAAAAAAATGGAAGATTTTATCCTTGATCATAACTTGACCAATGTGCATCTTACCGGCTTTGTAAATCAAACCCAAATTGTTAAGTATTATGCATTGGCAGACGTTTTTGTGCTTTGCTCAGGTGAAGGAGAAACATGGGGACTAAGTGTAAACGAAGCCATGAACTTTGACCTTCCCCTGGTCGTGTCGGACATGGCTGGTTGCGCGTCTGACCTTGTAGAAGAGGGCAGGAACGGAGTGGTTACGCCTCTTGGCGACACTACGAAACTGGCCAGGGGCATTGAACGTGCAATCGCATTGGATGGAAAATATAGCAGGGAGTTAATTGACAGGTTTTCTTTCAGAACAATTTCAGAATCACTGCGGCAATTGATCAATGGCCAGCTTAAATCGAATTAGTGGAGGATAACCTAAAATATTCAATCACGATAAAGGCCGGTAATTCCAGCAAGAATTACTGGAAGGATATTTGGCGATACAGGGAGTTGTTCTATATCCTCAGCTGGCGTGACATAAAAGTTCGTTACAAGCAAACGGTGATTGGAGCGGCTTGGTCCATTGTAAGGCCTTTATTGACCATGATTGTGTTTACCATCGTGTTCAGCAAAGTGGCCAAGCTGCCCAGCGAGGGGAACACGCCCTATGCGATCCTGGTATTTGTGGCCCTCCTTCCCTGGCAATTTTTCTCCAACAGCCTGTCGGAAGCGAGCGGCAGCCTGATTGGAAATACAAACCTGATTACCAAAGTGTATTTTCCGAGAATGATCATACCCGCCAGTGCTGTGATTACCAGCTTTGTGGATTTTGGAATCTCGATGGCTATCCTGGCTTTTATGATGGCTGGTTATCAATACCTGCCTTCCTGGCAAATCGTATTTCTTCCCTTGTTTTTGTTGTTGGCATTTGTCTCCTCATTTGGAATCAGCCTGTTCCTGACTGCCCTGAATGTCAAGTACCGAGATTTCCGCTACATCATTCCCTTCATTGTTCAATTCGGATTATATGTTTCTCCAGTCGGCTTTAGCAGCAGCGTGGTGCCTGAAGCGTGGCGGTTATTATATTCATGTAATCCAATGGTCGGTGTGATTGATGGTTTCCGATGGAGTGTATTGGGCGAGACAACCTTTCCTCTTGCAACCCTGTTGATGTCGCTTCTGGTTTCCGGAGTATTCCTCATTGTGGGGATATACTATTTCAGGTCCACGGAACGGTCATTTGCAGATAACATCTGATAACCTATGACCGAACCCATTATCCGTGTAGAGAATCTTTCGAAGAAGTTTATCATCAGTCATGAGTCCAGAGGTGGATATACATCATTACGGGATGTGATAAGCGATAAGGTAAAGGCAATTGGCAAACCGAGGAACCGTGTTGTGAAAGAGGAATTTTGGGCATTGAAGGATTTGAATTTTGAAATTCAACAAGGTGATCGGGTGGGCATTATTGGACGAAATGGTGCTGGTAAGAGTACTTTATTGAAAATATTAAGTCGCATAACAGAGCCTAGTTCAGGCCTGATCAAAATAAATGGAAGAGTGGCTAGTTTATTGGAGGTGGGGACAGGATTTCATCCCGAACTGACTGGTCGCGAGAATATATTTTTGAATGGTGCCATTCTTGGGATGAGCCGTAATGAAATCAAAGAGAAATTCGATGAGATCGTAACTTTTGCTGAAGTGGAGAGATTCTTAGATACACCTGTAAAGAGATATAGCAGTGGGATGTACGTTCGTCTCGCGTTTGCTGTTGCAGCTCACTTAGAACCTGAAATTTTGGTTGTGGACGAAGTTCTAGCAGTAGGAGATGCTCAGTTTCAGAAAAAGTGTCTTGGTAAGATGGAAGACGTTAGTGTAAAAGAAGGAAGAACTATATTATTTGTAAGTCATAATATTGCGGCGATTCAGGCACTTACAACCAAAGCAATCTTCTTAAAGAATGGGAATATTGAATACTATGGTTTGATTAATGACGCCAT
>JAYWDP010000222.1:0-2067 GCA_043779775.1 Cyclobacteriaceae bacterium | reverse complement strand
TCGCAGATTTCATTTAAGAGTGCACCGGTCACTGATTTCTTCATTCAGGTTTTTATCGCCCTGTTGGTCTTGCCTATTGAAGGATATTTGCGCAAGTTTATGCTCCGTTCAGCCGATGCGCAAATGCAAACACCCCGACTTTGGGATGAAAAGAAATAAAAATGGTTTCCGCGGTTGAACTGAATCAAAACCATTGCACCGTTAACCTAGCACCCATGCTTCTCAACCTCGAAACCGTACCCCACTTTTACAAGAATTATGTTAAACTAATTGATGAAACAGATTTAATTCAGGCCCTTCGCATTTCAGGTCATCGCATGCTGGAACTGGTCCATTTTATTAAAGAAGAAAAGGCGGATTATCGCTATGCGGAAGGGAAATGGAGTGTACGTGAGTTGCTTTGCCATGTGATTGACGCAGAACGAATTTTTGCTTACCGGGCGCTTCGTTTTGCTCGAAATGATAAAACGCCGTTGGCAGGTTTTGAAGAAAATGACTATGCCCCCCAGGCCAACGCCTCAGGACGCAGCCTTAAAAAAATAGCTGATGAGATGGCGCATTTGCGTGTCTCCACGATCGATTTGTTTGAAGGGTTTACACCCGAAATGTTAAGACGAAAGGGCATTTCCAATATCAAAGAATTCTCAGTGATCGCTTTGGGCTTCATTATTGCGGGCCACGAAACGCACCACCGGAAAATTGTGATGGAGCGTTACCTTAGCTCCAAGAAATGAGATGGAGTTTTTTCACTGCCGGATTGGTCTGGATACTGGCTTCATGCTCTCCGAATGCATTGCTCAGGAATAATCTGGCCCTATCCGAAAAAAGGTTCAAGGACCACATTGGATTTATGCTTTATGATCCCGCAGCCGGAAAAACCTTGCTTGAGTTTAATTCAGACAAGTACTTTACACCGGCTTCGAATACAAAAATCTTTACGTTTTACTCCGCCCTTCAGATTCTAGGGGATTCCGTTCCCGCCCTGAAGTACGTCTTGACCGCCGATTCACTCATTTTCTGGGGCACCGGTGACCCTTCGTTCTTATATCGACGAGTCTATAACAATAACCGGGTTTATGACTTTCTTAAAGACACGCCACAACGACTTTTCTTTTCGCCTTCCAATTATCAAGCAAAACACCTTGGTCCAGGCTGGGCATGGGATGATTATATCTACACTTATTCCTCGGAAAGGTCTCCCTTTCCCGTATTTGGAAATTTCATGGAATTGGAAAAAGATAGCAGGGATCAAGTGACGGCAAGGCCATCGCTATTTTCACACGACCTGGTAAGGGGAGATTCGGTTGCCGGAGAAACGGAGGTCATCCGGGATCTGGATTCAAACCGGATTACATTTTTTCCCGGAAGAAAAGGATCAGCCAGCAGCATCTGGGAAATGCCATTCCATTCGAGTGCCGAGGTCATCGTGTCTTTGCTTTCGGACACGCTCAAAAAGAAAGTGGAGGTAATTCATTACCCCCTGCCAAAACAATTCCTGACTTTGAATAGTATCCCCGCAGACAGCCTCTACCGGAAGATGATGCAGGACAGTGATAATTTTATTGCCGAACAACTGTTGCTGCTGTGCGCCAGTATCGTGAGCGATACATTAGCTCCGGAAGTGGCTATCCTTTATGCAAAAAAGAATTTTCTTTTTGATTTGCCCGATGATCCGGTATGGGTAGACGGTTCGGGGTTGTCGCGGTACAATTTGTTTACTCCACGTTCTATTGTGCGGCTATGGGAAAAGGTTTACCAAAAAGTTCCGCAAGAAAGACTTTTTAAATTATTGGCCGCAGGGGCGCAAACCGGGACGCTCAAAAATTGGCATAAAGCGGACAAACCTTATATTTTTGGCAAGACGGGATCGTTGTCCAACAATCACACATTAAGCGGATACCTGATCACGAAGAAAGACAAGGTTTTAATTTTTAGTTTTATGAATACCCACTTTATTGCCCCCTCCGATGAAGTTCGCCGGATGATGCAGGAAATTTTGGTGACCGTTCGAAATGAATATTGACAACATGAGCGAAAAACATTTTAATCAGGAAGCCGGCAAGGAAA
>JAYWDP010000221.1:0-6239 GCA_043779775.1 Cyclobacteriaceae bacterium | reverse complement strand
TACACCTTCAAAGGGTTCAGCTGATTTCACAAAATTTGTGGCCGTGGGTAATTCGTTTGTTGCAGGAATGCAATCCTTCGCATTGTTCAATACGAGCCAGGCCAACTCAATGGCCAGGATTATGGCTAAACAATTTGAAACTGTGGGCGGGCCTACAACTTTCAATCAGCCGGATATTGGTTCAGTCAATGGTTATAATCCAATCAATTCAATTCCTGGCGTGATAAAACTTGGCCGATTAATTCTTTTTGATCCGGATGGACCAACCGGTTCAAGATCAGCAGCTCCCTATCCTTCTGCCTATCCAGGAGCGGCAGCGGTAACATGTCCTTCGGCAGTGCCTGCTACACCTCCGCTCCCTTCGCCTTACAACACCGCAGACTTGCCAACTGCCTTTGGTGGTAATAAAGCGGCACTTAATAATTTTGGCGTGCCTTTGATCTATACGGGTCAAGCCGTATTGCCAGATACTGGGAACCCAGCCTCACCTTACTACAGTGGACTTTGGGCCCGCTTTGCCAGTGCACCGGGTGTAAAATCTATTGCTCAGGATGCGGCGGCGGCGGCGGGTACATTCTACTTGATTTGGTTGGGCTTTGATGACGTGTTGCTTTACGCTGCTACGGGCGCTGATGCAGTCTCTGCAGGAACCTATCCGATGACAAGTTCAGCAGCATTTAATGGCGCCTATGATGGAGTGATGGCTACTTTGCTCACCGGTACAACTTTCAAAGGTGTTGTAGGCAACGTACCAAACTTTACCAGCTTGCCATATTTTTATACGGTGCCATGGAATACGATTACACTGAATGCGGCTACGGCAACTACGCTTACTACTAACCTGTCTACAAATTATAATTTGTTTCTTGAAGCCATGGTGACCAATACTATAATCACTGCAGCTGAAAGAGACAAACGCAAACTGACATTTGTCGCCGGGAAAAATGGAGTGTTGCTGAGTGATGATGTTGGATACTCCGCTGGCGGATTAACCGATCTGACTCCTTATATGACCGGCCCGTATGCAGGGTTAGCGCCTTATGCGCTAGCCAGACAAGCAACTTCCACGGACCTTGTGCCCCTGGCAGCAGGCTCTGTTTTAGGAACCTGTAATGGTGGTAACCCATCGGCTGTTTGGGGGGTTAGTTTTCCCCTGCCTGACAAGTATATACTTACGGGTGCAGAGACAACTGCGATTCTCACAAGGACAGGAGAATTTAATGCAAAGATTAGTGCAACGGTTACAGCGAATAGTACCAGGCTTGCACTTGCAGATGTGAACAAAGGTTACGCCGACTTTGTAACGGCCAGGGCGGCTGTTTCAGATGGTGTTACAATCACGCCAAGCTTTGCCCCTCCCACAGGTGCCTGGTCAGAAGATGGTCTCCATCCAAACAGCAGAGGCTATGCATTCACAGCCAACATTTTTATTGATGCCATTAACACCAAGTTTACAGCCGTCATACCAAAGGCAAGTTTAGCAAGCTACCTCGGTACCGGCCTGCCCATAAATCCTTAAATTGTTTACAACTAAAAAAAGGTCGTCCGAAATTCGGGCGACCTTTTTTTTGCTTGATGTCGTTTAAAATAACTGCTTCGCTATCTTATAAATCGGATCTGATTTTCCCATGGAATAAAAATGAAGCGTGGGTACACCAAACTTCACAAGCTCTTTCGACTGCCTCACCGCCCATTCAATGCCTACCTGCTTAACGGCGACATTATCTTTGCACTTCTCTACTTCATCAGATAATTCCTCCGGTAAGTCAATGTGAAAAATGGTCGGCAACACCGTGGCCTGCCCCTTGGCGGTAATCGGCTTGATGCCAGGGATGATGGGCACCATAATACCCGCCTGGCGGCAATTTTCTACAAAATCAAAATACTTCTTATTATCAAAAAACATTTGGGTGACGATATATTCCGCTCCCAGGTCCACCTTAAGCTTCAGGTATTTAAGGTCGGCCTTTAAATTCGGTGAAGAGAAATGCTTCTCAGGATAACCTGCTACCCCGATACAGAAGTTGGTAGGCGCTGCATTTCCCAAATCTTCATCAAGAAATTTTCCGATGTTCATTGCTACTACCTGACCCAACAACTCTGAAGCATACTTATGACCCTCCGGATCCGGCACAAAGCGTGCTTCGGTCTTAATAGCGTCTCCCTGCAGCGCCAGCACGTTATCAATCCCAAGGAAGTGAAGGTCGATGAGCGCATTTTCAGTCTCCTCGCGGCTAAACCCTCCACAAATAATGTGAGGCACGGTATCCACTTTATAGTGGTTTTGAATGGCCGCGCAAATCCCTACGGTTCCTGGTCGCTTGCGGGTAGAACTCTTCTCTAACAGCCCGTTTTCCTTCTTCTTGTAGACATATTCCTCCCGATGATACGTCACGTCGATAAAAGGAGGTTTAAACTCCATGAGCGGATCGAGGTTGTCGTACAGCGATCGAATATTCTCTCCTTTCAATGGGGGGAGGATCTCTATGCTGAAGAGGGTCTTGCCTTGGGCGTTTTTGAGGTGGTCGGTTACTTTCATTAAAATGCTTAAGTGTTTAGGTGTTAAAGTGATTACGTGTTTACGTGTTTAGGTTGGGGAGTTCTGCCTTTGAGATATTTTATCATGCCTAGGCTAAGGGCCTTTACAGTTTCTGCTTTATCTTGAATTTTTCTTGCAATTTCATCAGACCAATAATTACTGTAACACCTAATCATTATGATTCGTAAAACCTGACAACTTAAACACGTAAACACCTAAACACGTATTAAACGCATTAATACGCTAACACTGGCGACAACCACTTCTCCACCTCACTCACAGTCAAACCCTTGCGCTCAGCATATTCATTTACCTGGTCCCGTTCAATCTTCCCCAACCCAAAATATTTCGATTCTGAATTCGCAAAGTAATAACCACTGACCGATGAAGCAGGATACATCGCATAGGATTCAGTCAATGTGATCCCCGTCTCCTTCTGTGCTTCCAGCAGATCAAAAATAGTCTTCTTCTCCGTGTGATCCGGACAAGCCGGATAACCAGGCGCCGGACGAATGCCCTGATAAGATTCCTTAATAATATCTTCCATGGGCAGCGTTTCTCCTTTTGCATAACCCCACAATTCCTTTCTTACCTTCTCATGCATCATCTCTGCATAGGCTTCCGCCAGCCGGTCCGCCAATGCTTTAACCATAATCTCCTGATAGTCATCCTGCTGGGCTTTGTATTCCGCAATCAGTTTTTCAATTCCTCCTCCCGCCGTTACCGCGAACATTCCCATGTAATCGGTCTTACCACTGCTCGCTGGTGCAATGAAATCCGCCAGGCAAAAATTCGGAAGGTTCTGTGCCTTTTTATTTTGTTGACGAAGAAAATGTAACGTTGTGAGTTCTCTCTTCAACGAGTTGTCATGATATAAAATAACATCGTCACTGGCAGTGCTTTGCGCAGGGTAGAATGCAACGACACCGTTCGCCTTCAGTTCCTTCCGGGCAACTATTTTGTCAAGCATTTTTTGTGCATCGGCAAAAAGTTTCCTTGCCTCCTCTCCTACTTTCGCGTCTTTAAAAATCCCCGGGTATCTTCCATACAACATCCACGTTTGAAAGAAAGGAGTCCAATCGATGTATTTCCGGATCTCATGCAATGGATAATTCAGAAATACCTTTTTCCCAAGGAAACCTGGTTCTGTAATTTGCACATTGTCCCAGTTGATGGGGACCCTATTTTTTCTGGCTGCTGACAAGGGAATATAGTTTTTTTCCAGTTGACGGCTTTCGTGGTCCTTGCGCAACTGGATATATTCCTGTTTGATGCGGGTTTTGAAATTTCCCCTGGTAGCAGGATTGATAAGCTCACTGGCCACCGGTACCGATCGGGATGCATCCAGTACATGGATCACTGGCCCATCGTACATCGGGTCGATCTTTACAGCGGTATGGATTCTCGAAGTGGTTGCTCCCCCTATCAGCAACGGTAACTCCATTTTCTCATGTTGCATCTCTTTCGCTACATGCACCATTTCGTCCAGCGAAGGTGTGATCAAACCACTCAACCCGATAATGTCAACCTTCTCACGTTTGGCAGCTTCGATGATTTTTTCCGACGGGACCATGACGCCTAAATCCACGACATCATAATTATTGCAAGCCAATACGACACCGACAATGTTTTTTCCAATATCATGTACGTCACCCTTCACGGTGGCCATCAGTATTCTGGCGGCTGGTTTTCCCACCTGCCCGCTTCTTTTCTTCTCTTCTTCGAGGTAGGGTGTCAGGTAAGCAACGGCCTTTTTCATTACCCTTGCGCTCTTTACAACCTGAGGCAAAAACATTTTTCCAGCGCCAAACAAATCGCCGACAACATTCATGCCGTCCATCAGCGGTCCTTCAATTACATGAAGAGGTTTGTCGAATTTATGTCGTACCTCTTCAATATCCACATCGATAAATTCAATAATTCCTTTTACCAGCGAATGAGTGATTCGTTCTTCCACAGGACCTTTCCTCCACGAATCATCTTGTTCCTTCTTTTTTGCTGATCCTTTGACAGTCTCGGCAAATTCCAGCAGTCGCTCGGTGGCATCCTCCCGCCTGTTGAGCAGAACATCTTCGACTCTTTCCAAAAGGTCTTTGGGGATATCATCGTACACCGCCAGCATGGTTGGGTTTACGATGCCCATGTCCATACCATTTTGGATGGCATGGTATAAAAACACTGAATGCATGGCTTCCCTCACCAACTGATTTCCCCTGAAACTAAACGACACGTTACTCACGCCGCCACTCACATGAGCATGCGGAAGGTTTTCCCGAATCCATTTAGCCGCTTTAAAAAAATCTAACGCGTAATTCCTGTGCTCATCAATGCCGGTGGCGACCGGGAAAATATTCGGATCAAATATGATGTCCTGGGGAGGAAACTTTACCTTCTGCGTTAGGAGTTCATAGGCGCGTTTACAGATGTCAATTCTGCGTTGATAGGTATCAGCCTGCCCCTGTTCATCGAATGCCATTACGACGGTGGCAGCTCCGTATCGCCTTACCAACTGCGCCTGACGGATAAACTCGGCTTCTCCGGCCTTCATACTTATGGAGTTGACAATACTCTTGCCCTGCAAACATTTCAAGCCCGCCTCAATCACATTCCACTTGGATGAATCGACCATAACCGGAATGCGTGATATCTCCGGCTCCGAAGCCATCAGGTTCAGGAATTTGACCATGGCAGCCTCGGAATCAAGCATGCCTTCATCCATGTTGACATCGATGACCTGGGCTCCTCCCCGTACCTGATCCAGGGCCACGGAAAGTGCCTCATCAAATTTGTCCTCTTTGATAAGCTTGAGAAACTTGGCTGATCCCGTTACGTTAGTCCGCTCGCCAATATTGACAAAGTTGGAGGCGGGTGAAATGGTGACCGCTTCAAGTCCGCTGAGTTTTAAAAATTGATCAGGCATTTACGGTCACCCCCCTTGGCTTATACTTCGCGGCAAGCGTTGCGATAACTTTAATATGTTCCGGTGTGGTCCCGCAGCAACCTCCGACGATATTGACCAGGCCTTCTTGTAAGAATTCTTCAATTTGTTCTCCCATCTCCTTCGGACTCTGGTCGTATTGCCCAAATTCATTGGGAAGACCGGCATTGGGGTAAGCGCTCACAAAAAAGGGCGCTTGTTCATTCAGAACCTGCAAATAAGGCCGTAGCGCTTTAGCACCCAATGCACAATTCAAACCAATACTTAGCAATGGTACATGTGAAACCGAAATCAAAAATGCTTCAGTCGTTTGTCCAGAAAGTGTACGACCGCTGGCATCCGTTATCGTACCGGAGACCATGATGGGCAACTCCTTTCCGAGTTCTTCAAATAATTCCTGTGCAGCAAAAAGGGCCGCTTTTGCATTCAATGTATCAATGATTGTTTCAAACAAGAGCATATCCGCTCCACCCTCCATTAACCCTCTCGCTTGCAATTTAAAAGCCTCTTTAAGTTGATCAAATGAGATCGCCCGGTAGCCGGGATTATTGACATGCGGAGATAAAGAAGCGGTTTTATTGGTGGGACCAATGGCGCCAGCGACAAATCTCGGCTTATGAGGATCTCTTTTTGTTAATTCATCTGCAACTTCTTTGGCAATTTTTGCAGACTGAAAATTAAGTTCATAAACAATCTCTTCCAGGTGATAATCTGCCTGGGCAATGGTCGTGCCGCTGAAGGTGTTTGTTTCAGCAATGTCGG
>JAYWDP010000220.1:0-2080 GCA_043779775.1 Cyclobacteriaceae bacterium | reverse complement strand
CATTATCGACAAGCCCAGAGATGTGGGAGCCACCTTCACGGTCATGACCTGGTGCCTCTTCCACTACCTGTTTGATGAATTCACGGCACGAGTCGGCTCACGCAAAGAAGATTACGTTGACAAGAAAGGTGAACCAGACACGCTCTTTTACAAGCTGGATTTCAATTTAGACAGGCTCCCGAAGTGGTTGTTACCAACAGGATATACCCAGGACAACAGACCGGCGATGCTCCTGAAGCACCCGACAACTCCGAATTCTGTTTCCGGTGAATCCGCGAATCCGAACTTTGGCCGTGGTGGACGTAAAAGCGTAACGATTTTCGATGAACATGCTTTCTGGGAATGGGCCAAAAGCAGTTGGGAAAGTGCGGGTGAGTCAACCAACTTCCGGCTTTCAATGAGTACCCCGCCTGAAAGTGGAAAAGACAGTCATTTTTACAAGCTCAGGACAGCGCAACTCGGCAGGATTGAACTGTTTGAATTCGACTGGACAGACGTTCCTTCACAAAACGAAGCCTGGCTGGCAAAGGCCAAGGAGACCAAGAGCGAAGAAGAACTGGCGCGAGAAGTCCTGAAGAGTTACGACGGCACCACCAAAGGCAAGGTTTACGCCCTTGATTTGAAGCTCACGAGACTGACCGGTTGTGACTTCGTGCAGGGCGAGCCCCTGTTCATATCCTGGGACTTCGGCCTTGATTCCGTGGCAATGATCTGGTGGCAGAAGAATTTATACCGTGATAGACTTAAGATCATTGACAGCTACTGGAACTCCAACAAAGTCATTGATTTCTACATTCCCTTCATTACCGGCGAAGTAATTTCAATCCCTGACCCGAACGGCACCCCCTTTCAATATTCAGAATATGAATTAGATGTAATCCAGCGGCACAAAGCCTGGACGAGAGACATTTCACACTATGGCGACCCGGACGTTAAGAAAAGAGACCTCAAAACCGGAATTTCTACTAGAGATTATCTCGCGCAAAAAGGTATATACATTCAGTCCAAAGACTGGGCTGGTAGAACCTGGACAGACCTCAGGGATATTGCTAAGAGAGCCTTCAGACGTATTGAAATTAACGAAGCACGGAACGAGTACTTTATCTCTGCACTTCGGAATGCCAAGTACCCAGAACGCAGAGAGAACAGCCAAGCACAGAACGAACCATTGAAACCCGTCCACGACTGGACAAGCCACTTCAGAAGCTCATTCGAATACTTCCTTGATAACGAACCCGCGAGCATCACCACCAGCGTTGCCAGCCCTGATGAAGAGCCAATGACTGATGATGAAAAGTATCGGGCGATTGGACTGATATGAGCTTTGAGTATCTCGAAAAACTCCTGAATTTCTGGCACGACCCCAGAAATGCCCCTTCCCCCGAAACCCTGGCGACCATTCAGGAAGTCCACAAAAAGTTTATGGAAATAATTAACCAAACGTAAATGGCAGACAACGCAATTAATCCAGTCCTTCCTGATGAAAAGAAGCTGGACAAACAAGTCCCCTATTCAGACAAAGAAAAAGAATACGCAGGCTACTTACAAACCCGCCTGCAACTTGCCCGTGACCAGCGGAACCAGAATCACGATGAATTCGACGGGATGCAGTATATGCAGTGGTACGAGAGCAACCTCAAGGGTGCGAATTCGTTCATTGCCCCGAAGAAGAACAAGGAAGACACGACCTTTGTGACCGGCACCACGAGACAGGCGCTTTTGGCCATGATTGCCAAGATTAACCAGCTCAACCTCTCACCCGAAATCAAGGCGTTCGATAAAAACAATCACGAAGACGTGCACACCGGCCAGGCAATGGAAGACATTGTTCTGAAAGCCGATGAGCTTGACCATGACGAAGAGAAAAAACTATTACGGCAGTACGAACTGTTCAGTCAGGGTACTGCTTTTGTTGAGGAAGTCTGGACAGAGGAATTCAGAAGCAACAAGACCCTGAACCAGAAGAAATGGAATGGGCAGGTTAAAAAAGTTGACTGGAAAGACCGCCTGGAAAAAGTCTACGAAGGGTGCAGGCGCAACCTGCTTCCTGGTCCGAATGTCTTTCTGGGGTCAATCACAG
>JAYWDP010000219.1:0-2083 GCA_043779775.1 Cyclobacteriaceae bacterium | reverse complement strand
GAGCAGGGCATCGCCGCGACCCACGACGATCTCGTCAAGCGCGAGCTAGGCAATATTCAAACCGTTTCAAAAGTCAACGATTCACCGGTAGCTTATTTGTATGGATATAATAAAACAATGCCAATAGCTGAAGTGGTGAATGCGCAGAATTCGTTATTCTCCAATATCCAAAATGTAGGTACCACTTCTATAACTATGAATGGCCCAACGCCAAGCGTTACAGGCAGTGCCACATTCACAGTCTCTTATACGGGCAATGTGTATTTAAAATTGGGGGTATCAGGGAATCCAGCTTACAATACTGTTGCGAGCTACAGCGGCATCTCTTCAGGTTCAGCAACGCTTGGAAAAAATGCATGCGGGATTACAGTTGTAACCTTCACCAATGTAGCGCCAGGAACCTACACAATTAATATCACCTTAACCACACCCGATTCAGGAGTTAGCTTTTTGGGAGCGTGCGGCCAGGTAGAGTACCCAGGTCCTATAGTATCGGGTGGTGTGAATGAATCATTCTATGATAATTTTGAAGACAAGCCTCTTGGAGGACCTATTCGGAATATCCTTGCGGCTCATACCGGAAGTCAGTATTATAGTGGGGCTCCAAATAGTTACATACCCTTCACAATTCCCAATGGCAGGTTGTATGTGGCTGAATATTGGTACTACGACACGCCATCCAGCAAATGGATTTACAAGTCTATACAATATACAGGGGTCGCATTGGCGGAGGCCACTCTCGATGATGTCCGTATCTATCCAAAGGATGCCCAAATGAAATCGTATACCTACAATCCCCTTTTGGGCATGACTTCATCGATAAATGAAAACGGATTGACATATACATACGAATATGATACATTTGGGCGCCTGCTTTTAGTGAGGGACCAGAATGGAAAGATCGAAAAACAATATAGGTACCATTATAAAGCCAATTGAGAAATCAATTGCAAGTTATGAGACGGTCTGAAGCTCAAAGTTTACAACATGAAACAACGTTTGTCGTGGGTGGTTCTAATTATGCTCACGATCTCCGGAAGTGTGATTGGGCAGTCAGATTTTCAAAAAATTTTTAAAATTGAAGGGCAGGAAATTCCTACCGACATATCGCTCACCAGAACCAATCATTTTCTTATTTCCGGAACCAAAACTCAATCTGGTCCAATCGCGTGGCCATATCTGGCTAAGGTGGATATGCGAGGGAATCTGGTTTGGGAAAGGAAGCTGGATCACCCAGCTAATGTACCAAATGGGAAAAGCATCACGATTGACACAGGAAATGGCTATGTTATGATGCACAATGTTGTCTTTACTGGGACCCCTGCAGCGCCTGGCTTGCTGAAAACAGACGAAGATGGAAATATAATTTGGTCCCGGGATTTTTCTATTCCCGGTGGAATGATAGGTCAGTCAATGGACCGATGCCTGGATGGTGGATATATTTTGGCTGGTTCCATATTAACACCACATTTTTCAGGCTTTGCATTTATCCGAACGGATTCCCTCGGCAATAAAATCTGGGATCTCAGGTTAGGCGAACCGGGCAGGGAGCAAATGATAACTACGGTCCTTGCCTGCGATGATGGAGGTTTTATGGCGGCAGGCTTTTCAAATGGTGACAGTTCTGTATATCCGCTCTATTTTCAAAGTAACGTGGTCTTAAAAATCGATAAGTCGGGCAACGTGATTTGGAAAAAGAAATTTATTGACCGTCCTGCTCCTGCTCAAATGATTCGTACGCATGACAAAAAATATGTTGTTTGCGGAATGAAAACATTCAAGGAAATTCAATTGATGAAAATTACAGAGGAAGGACAGGTGGAATGGGATCGATCATTTACTACCTATTCTTTGAACGATCCGCGCACAATCGCTGAATTACCCACGGGCGATTTCGTGGTAGCGGGTGTGTCCCTAGTTGATGAATTTGATCCTTATGGTATAATTCGAACTGCGGTTTGGCTGGTAAGTCCTGATGCAACTTTGAAAAAAGATATGAGATACGACATATGCAATCCCTGTGGAAGTCAGCCTGTAGCTATTGCAATAGCTCCTGATGGCAGCCCTGTGATAGTAGGCGATG